>CANRLJ010000074.1 GCA_947631485.1 uncultured Clostridia bacterium
ACAACTCATCTGTTGCAGTGGCGACCTTGCCGATTTAAAATATCGTAGTTGCGACATCGAGGCGTGGAGCCCAAGACAAAAGAAATATTTTGAAGTTTGCTCATGTTCAAATCTGACGGATGCACAGGCACGCAGACTGAACATAAAATACAAAAACGAAAAGGGTGAAAATGTTTATGCACACACCCTAAACAACACAGTAGTTGCGCCACCAAGGATGCTGATTGCCTTTCTTGAAAACCATCTGCAAAAAGATGGAAGCGTTTTGATTCCAAAGGTTTTGCAGCCATACATGGGCGGAAAGACCAAGATTGAAGTTGTGAAATAGTCATGGCTGTTTTGGATTGAAAGACCGATGGTGAAGTTTGAAAGACAATTTGAATATGTCGAAAAGAAATCTCGTTTTTTGGGATTTCTTTTGTCTTGTCAAAGTTTGGAAGCGGTTGAGGAAGCATTAAAATTTTTGAGAGAAGAACACAAAAAGAGCACGCATATTTGCTATGCTTATTCTTTGTCGCACCCATTTTGCGAAAGAGCGGTTGATGACGGAGAGCCAAGCGGAACGGCAGGCAGGCCCATCCTTTCGGTGATGCAGAAGAGGGGTGCAAAAGACTGTTGCGTTTTTGTGGTCAGATATTTTGGCGGAATCAAACTTGGTGCAGGAGGGCTTGTGAGGGCATACACCAAGGTTGCAAGCGAACTGTTGAGGTGAGCATATGAAAATCACAAAGATAAAGCGTGTGGGAAATAAAAATTATTATCATGTCTATGCTGACGAAAAGTGGGTTGGCACTTTTTTGGATGAAATTTTGGTTGAATTTGGCATAAAGACGGACGCCGAGTTTTCGGAGGACGAGTTTTGCAAGATTAAGAAACAAAACGACCAAAAAGTTTCGTTTGACATGGCAGTGGGCTATTTGGAAAAATATGTCGTCAGCGAAAAGGGGCTTAGGGACTATTTGAAGAAGAAGGGTTTTGATGCAAGCGTCATAAAGCAGACAACATCAAAACTGCAAGAGTATGGTTTGATTGACGACGAGAGATTTGCCAAGAACTATTTTGAAACACTCACCGCCAAAAATGGCAAGAGGGTTGTTTCAAACAAACTGAAGCAAAAAGGCGTTTCAAATGAGATTATCGAAAGGCTGCTTGAAGAGGTGGATGAAGACTCAGAATATGAAAATGCACTGATTTTGGCAGAAAAATTCGCAAAAAATCGTCAAAAAGACGCAAAAAACAAGCAAAAATGCCTTGCACACTTAATTTATAAGGGTTATGATTATGGTGTAGCACAAAAGGCGACAAATCAAATTTACACAGGAGAGGAAAATGATTGGTTTTGATTTACAAGAAGTTGAAATGGTGAAAGACGAAGAAAAACTGCTCCAAAAGATTGCACTGCAAGGCGAGATTGAATACATACACAGGCACAAGTGCAACATCAAGATGAGGGTGGCATCACTTTGGGCGGTTAAGGAAGCGGTGTTTAAGGCACTGGGCTTTAAGGCGGAGGATGTTTCATATAAGGAAATTGAACTTTGCCACAAAGACTCTGGCCAGCCATACATTGTCCTGCATGGAAATCTCAAAAAGCGTTTTGAAGATCAGGGCTTTTGCAAGATTGAAATTTCTTTGTCGCACCAAAAGAGCGTTGTTGGGGCTGTTTGCCTTGTGAACTGACCAAACAAAACAAAAGAATAAAATTTTATGCTGAGAACAAACTAAGTATAAAATCTTGATGAACAGGAGAAAATTTTTATGGACAAAAGTGTTTTTGACGACCAAATTGAAAGAGTGAAAAACATAGAAAGAAACTTTGGAAACTTTGAGGATTATGTTTTGCTTTCAACTTTTGGTGCGAGGAAACATAGATTGATAGTGGAGGAGGCTTATGCCAACTCTTGTCATGAAATGAAGCAAGTTTATCAGGATTTGCATCCTTTGGAACTTGCCGATTTGTATGACGCACAAAATATGATTGGTAGGTTTGATGGAGAGTTTGATTAAAAGGGGAGAAATATATTTTGCCGACCTCAGTCCTGTTGTTGGAAGTGAGCAAGGTGGAACTCGCCCCGTTTTGATAATCCAAAACGACATCGGAAACAAATATTCGCCAACGGTCATCGTTTCGGCAATCACAAGCCAACTGTCAAAGGCAAAATTGCCCACCCATATAGAACTTTCTTCCGAACAATACAATCTGCCAAAAAATTCTGTGGTTTTATTGGAACAAATCAGAACGCTTGACAAAAGGCGTCTTAAAGAAAAAATAACCGTCATTGACGAAGGAAAAATGAAGGAAATAAATCGAGCGCTGTTGATAAGCCTTGGCTTCTAGGCGGCGAAAACTGCGCTGGTGGCTCATTTTTGCCTTTGGGCAAAAAGTATCGCTTTGACGCTTGTTTTCGCCGCCCCAGATCCTTCACTTCGTTCAGGATGACAAGTAGTAGGTGTCTCAGGATGACAGGGGTGAGAGGGCGTTTTTGTCATGTTGAGCGTTTTTTTGTTGTTATGTTGAGCGCAGCGAAACATCTAGATCCTTCGTTTCACTCAGGATGACACAGAGTAAGCAAAGCCTCAGGACGACAGAGATCCTTCACTTCGTTCAGGATGACAAGTAGGGGGTGTCTCATGATGACAAGTAGGATGTGTCTTAGGATGACAAAATGAGTCTCAGGACGACAAAACCAACCGGGCAGAACAAAAAAATTGTGAAAACTATTCAAAACATTTGATTTTTATTTTATATATTGTTTAAAATATATACATGAGAAAGTTTGTGTTGGCATTTATGGTCTTGTTCAGCCTGACGCTTGTGGGTGTTGGGGCTTTTGTTTTGACCGGCTGCGACACAATTTCAGCCAGCACCACTGAGGGAACAGAAACCGGAGATGAAAGTGCAGAGGCTGAGGCAAGTACTGGTTCTTGGTATATTAGATGGCAATATAATGTAGGCTATACACCACCATCATCAAAATATGTGTATATTCGAGACTATGGTTATACAACAGGGGCGGCTAGTGGTGAAAGCATTTCTTCCTTTTCTTTAAGCTCAACTTCCTTAAGTTGGCAAGGCAGTGTTCGTTTCACAATGACATGGACGGGCTACCATCCTGGAAGGATGTGTGCTTTTTATTATGGAAGTGCAAGTGGTGGGTCGGAAACATATGGTGGCTTGAATTATGCGATTGGTCAAGGAGGAAACACGCCTACATCTATGTCGCCGTCCAAACAGTTTGGCGTCATGCCAACAGGAGACAATTCAATAACAACAAGATCATATGGCAAAATCCAACTAAGATTCTACAATGTCAAAACATCGTCATATCTAAGCGACAGTTATTGTAAGTCTTGGGTGAACTCAAGTGGATATATGGAAGGAACAGAAGCCCTGCCAGGAGCACCAAGTGGCTACACGACAGAGTATAGTTACACGAGATGGCAGACAACCTATTCAAACACAAGCTCTTCTTCGGGATTCGGTGTGGGTGCCGCGCTTGGATTTTATTATAATAGTTATTCAACTTTATATTTGCGCGTAAAGCCAATTGAATGCACAATCAATTTGTCTGGAGCACAATCGGGTGGCATGTTGTATTTTAGATATGGCTCTGGCTATTACACAAGCAGTGCCAGGACATCCACCGTTAGTTCTTTGCCATCAAGTTATTATACAAGGACTGGTTATGAATTTAGAGGCTTCTATTCAAGCACAAGTGGCAGCGGCTCGCAGTATGTAAATTCGTCAGGCTCAATAACGGCATCAATTTATTTATACACCAGCACCAGCACGCAGACATGGTATGCATACTATGTGGCATACAGCACCTCAATCACGTTCAATCAGATGAGTGGCAGCGGAGGAACAGCGTCCACTTCAATCAGTTATCTTGGCACTTCCAGCATCACCGTCCCGACGAGGACAGGTTACACATTTTTGGGCTACACGACCACACAAAGCAACGCTAATACCCAGCAATATTTCGTGTATAATAAGGGCGGAAC
>CANRLJ010000075.1 GCA_947631485.1 uncultured Clostridia bacterium
GGCAGACCAAGAAAGATTGTCACCGAGCCAGTTGAACCTGCAAGAAAACGCGGTCGTCCAAAAAAGGTTGCTGAGGAAAGTGTGACATCACCAAAACGCAAGGTTGGCAGACCAAGAAAGATTGTCGCACCAACAACCACAGAGTCAAAGCGTGGCAGAGGTCGTCCAAGAAAAAGCGAAAGCATCGATGAAATAAACAAAAGGCTGTCAGAAGAAGAGGCAAGAATAAACAAACTTAGAAAAGATTTAAACAAAGATATACAAAATGCTATGAGCGACATGAACAGCAAAAAATTTGATGACAAGCAGACAAGAAGAGAACAACTCATCAAAGAAATCGAAAATCTGCAAAAAGAGGCTCAACTTGTCATCTATCGAAACGACCCAGAAAGCAAAATTGAAGAGATAAACAAAAAACTCGAAAGTATGTTGGACGAAATCAAAAAGTTGAACTACTAAAAAAAAGACCAAGAAATTGGTCTTTTTTATTTTGTTTTTATTTTAGAACAAACTTTCAAACATATGAACTTGACCGGTTACAAAACCATAAATCAAAATTCCTGCAGCGGCAAGGATTATTAAAAATCCGAAAAAGTAGTTCCATCGTTTTGCCTTAGGGCGATTGGTCTCTCCGCAATAAGAGCCATTGAAGAAAATTGCTATTCCAACAAAATATAATATGTAAGGCACAGCCATAATAAGGCTTAGATTTTTTATCAGATTTAGATAATACACAACGCCAAATCCGATTGCCATGGCTGCAAAAAGAATCACTGCCAATAAATATTTTTTTGATTTATTCGTTTGTTCCATTTCCTCTCCTTAATGATATTATGATAGAAAGTTTTCCAAATTATGTCAAACAAATTTTGCAAAATTATTCAAATTCTGGCACAAAACCGCAGTCAGAACTGTCAAAGTCTTGCCAAAATCCGTTGTTCAGGCCAAGTTTTTCTGCATGAGCAAGCACAGTTTTATACTCGATTGCCGTGAGTTTTCTGTTCAATTTGCTCTTTCCGTTTGGCGTGAATTGGCTCATCAAAGATATCTTTCTTTTTGGCATATGTTTTTTTATTGTGTCCAGCACGGCCAGAGAATTTCTGATATAGCCAGGCAGGACAAGGTGTCTTATCAAAACTCCTTGGCAAAGAAACTCGCCATCATAGACATCCTTTTTAAGTCTGCACATCAACTTTATTGCTGGCAGGGCGGAAGAGAAATAGTTTTTGCAGTTTGAAAAATTTTGACCAATTTGGTCGTCAGCATATTTCAAGTCTGTCAAAAAGACATCCACAAACCTGCTGACCATCTTTATGTTTTCTGTGGTTTCATAGCCGCTTGTGTTCCAGATGACGGGCACTTTTTTGTCTATCTTCTCAAACGCCTGTGCGAGTGCGGAGGAAAAGTGTGTTGGGGTGATGAGGTCGATGGCGCTTGCGTCTTTTTGCTTTTCTTCAATCAGATGAACAAATTGATCGATGGTGTGGAAAGTTCCAACTCCGCCGTGAGATATTTTGTCATTTTGGCAATAGTCGCAGCCCAAATTGCAGCCAGAAAAAAAGATTGCAAGAACGCCTTTATCCCCTTTGTTGAAACAAGGCTCTTCCCACTGAAAATTTTCGATTATCTTTGCAATTCTCAGTGTTTGCGTCTCTCTGCAAAAACCCGTGACATCTTCTCGATTCACTTTGCAGTGCCTTGGGCAGATGGTGCAAAGTTGTGTTTGCTTGGTCATAATATATTATTTTAAAAGTCAAAAGCCCTTTTGTCAAGGAAATTACATCACCTAAAATGCTGGACAAAAGTGTAATATTGTGATATAATGTGTTTCTATAATTAAGTTAAGGAGAAATTTACAAATGCACCCGAGTATGCTTTTGGACGTAGTTCCCTTTGGAATTACACACGGAATTTTGATTATTGCCATTGTTTTGCTGTTGTTTTGTTCTGCATTTTTTTCGGCAGCAGAAACCGCTTTTTCTTATATGAACACAATTCGCATAAGAAGCATGGCAGAAAACAAGGTTAAGGGTGCAAGAAAGGCTTTATATATTTCCGAACACTCTGACAGAGCGCTCACAACAATTTTGGTTGGAAACAACATTGTAAACATCTTGTCAACAACTTTGTGTGCCTTCATTTTGTCACAACTTCTTGTTGACCCAACACTTTTAAATGTCTTAAACACCTTGGTTATGACGGTCATAATTTTGATTGTTGGCGAGATTTTGCCAAAGTCAATGGCAAAGGCAAATCCAAACATAACTGTCACCGAGGATGAACTTGAAGATATAATTGACACAATGGAAGAAGAGGGCGTGCTTGAAAAAGAGCAAGCTGACATCTTGCAGGGCACATTTAAGATTAAGGAAGCAACTGCCCACGATGTTATGACTCACAGGGTGGATGTTGTGTTTTTGGATGTGAACACCCCAAATGAACAGATTGAAAAGTTGTTTTTGGAATATAAATACAGCAGGTGGCCTGTCTATCAGGACAACACCGACAATGTTGTTGGTGTTTTGAACATAAAGGACTATTTCAACGCCAAAATCATCGGAAAAGAATTTAAGTTGTCAGACATTATGACTGAACCTCTGTTCACTGCGGAAAACACAATTGTTGACACGCTGATTAAAGAGATGCAGAAATACAAAAAACACCTTGCCATTGTTGTTGACGAGCATGGCGGTGTTTCTGGCATTGTCAGCATGGAGGACTGCGTTGAGACAATCTTTGGCGAAATCTTTGACGAGACGGATGTTGACGAAAAAGAGCCCGAGATTGTTCAGATTGGCGATGACGAATATGATATAGATGCAGAAATTACGGTTGAAGAGCTGTTTGACCGACTGCAGATTGAAAACCTGCCAGAAAACCCATATCAAACTGTAAATTCGTTTATCTTTGAACTGTCCGAGGATGTGCCACAAAAAGGAAATCAATATCAATTTAAGACCATTGACGAACTTATTGATGACGAAGGAAATCTCACAGAACACAGAATTGTCATGGTGTTCACCGTCACGGAAGTTGATGCGCGAAGAGTTGTGAGGACAAGATTGAAGATAAACTACATTGACGCAGCGCCAGAGCAAAAAGATGCCGATGAATAAAATTAGTTTGTAATTTAAAACTTTTGTGATAAAATAAAAATTGAGGAGTGTATGATGAACAATATCGAAAAAGTTATTAAACCACATTTAGTAAAGCCAATGCTTGAGAAAATTGTGTTTGACAAAGGACAGTTGCCAGCACCAAACACAGTGATAAACATAAAGCCAGAGGACACCATAGAAGTCAGAAAGGTGTCTGAAGAAATTGTAAAAGTGACAGCACAAAGGGCTTTGATTATTTCCCCAGAAAACTTGATGCGAATTTCTGTGGCAATGAGCATTGAAATTCCTGTTGACAGCATAGAATTTATGAAGTTGCAACAGCCAAAGGAATACATCAAAAACAGTCAGCCTGTAAGGATTTTGATTTCATATCTGTCAAATATGGTCACAACCCTCACAATGAACACCTTCCTTGGACCAGTTGTCACACCACCAAATATACAAGAATAAAAATTAAAACAAGGTGATTCTTCACCTTTGTGCGGGCGTAGTACATCGGTAGTATGCGAGCTTCCCAAGCTTGAGAGGTGGGTCCGACTCCCATCGTCCGCTCCAAGCAAAAAAAACTGCGCTGAGGGCTTGTTTTGCCCTAGGCGGGCAAAAGCTACGCTTTGACGCTTGTTTTTTTTGCTTTTGCGCCGGGTGAAAACCGCACTGTGTTGGCGGTTTTGCGCAATCGTTCTTTTGAAAGTTGTCCTTCGAAGTGAACTGCGCTGAGGGCTTGTTTTGCCCTAGGCGGGCAAAAGCTACGCTTTGACGCTTGTTTTTTTGCTTTTGCG
>CANRLJ010000076.1 GCA_947631485.1 uncultured Clostridia bacterium
TTGTACGCGTTGGCCTGTCTGGAATTGCTGGTTATGGCGGAAACGGAGCAAATGGAAAGAGAGAAAGCAACAACATCGTTTATAGTGGTGGTGCTGCAGGTGCAAGCGGAAAAGTTGTCACCGAAGAAAATGGAAAAGGCAAAATAAATGATGAGAAAGTTGATGAATCCAAGTATAGTGATCTATCCAAACTCTCAATCAGACAATATTGTGTTAAACAGTCAAATGGTGTGGGCGGCACTGGCGGCTTTGGAAGAATCTACGAAGTCGGCGGCACCATAAAATATGTAGAGTCTGGTCGATCCAACTGGGATGCAAATGTAGATGGGAAAGGTGACCGCAAAGCATTCTTTGAACCTCAAGATTGGATGACGGAATGTGGAAATGATTCAAACCACAAGGTTTACGGATTTGGCTTTACATCCTTCCTTGGACAACAAGAGTGGTTTGAATATACTGCCGATGATGACAAGTTCACAGAATGGAGTGCTTATGTTTATGGCAAGGTGACAGAAAAAGGCTTTGTTGCAAAAGAGGGGGAAAGTTTCTATTTGTATATGAAACTATGGGATTACTGCCCAACATGGAAGTACGAGCCTGAGATGTATGCAAGAATTGCTTGGCCTGCAAACGGAGACTTTATCAACTGGTGTCAGGCTCCTTCAACGCCAGGGCTTGGTGCAGTTGTATTATCTCAAGCCTAATATAAAAGGAATTACTGTTATGGACAAGAAAAACTCTAAATCAAACAAAAACATCCACGAGGGACACAGAAAGAGATTGGTTGATTTGGCTTGCAATGCTGGGCTTGACAATCTAAGCGATGTGCAGGTTGTTGAACTCTTTCTGTCATACATCTTCCCTCGTGGAGATGTAAATCCTTTGGCACACAGACTTCTTGACGAATATGAAAACTTTGCAAACATCATTTCGGCAGAGTCCGCAGATTTGCAAAAGATTGATGGAATAAACGAACGCTCCGCAAAACTGATATATCTTTTCAACGAATTGTTTTACTATTATGTAACTTCGAGGATGGGCAAAAAGTTTGTTGTCTCACGCAAGGCAGACCTTGTGGACATTGCTGAAGATGTGCTGAGATTCAGAAACACAGAAAATCTGTTGCTTATCGCTTTGAGTGCAGGAAACATTGTCACTCATAAACGCAGAATCAACAGAAAAAGTGCAACGGAGGTTGGCATCTCCATGATGGATGTTGCCGATTTCATCACAAATGCAAAACCGGTCTCAATGGCGATTGCACATTGTCATCCTTACGGAAGTGCACAGCCATCCGAAAGCGACAAGAAATCGTTTAAGGAGATAAATGAGTTTTGTCAAAAGTGTGGGGTTTGTTTGATTGATTCATTTATAATTGGTGAGGATGGCGTGTTTAGTCAAGACGACGATGTCATGATTAGAAAATACTTTGACATAGAGGCAATCAACGAAATGTTTTAATAAAAACTCAGCAAATCGCTGAGTTTTTTATTTTATATTGAAGATGTAAGTCCAAATCAAACTTCCAACTGCCGAGCCAAAAAATGCAGCAAGAAAATATAAAAAAATCCACAAAAATTTGAAATTTTTGTTTGTTTTAACCTCGTTTTTGCGTAAAATTGGCTTTTCGTTTTCCAAAACTTCAAAGCCGTATGGCAAAACAGCCAAGCAATAAACGCCATCATCGTCATATTTTATGGAAATCATATCCTGCCTTTCAAGATAGGTCAAAATGTGTTTCACACTTTCTGTATCCATGCGAAAATGCCGTGGCAGCGCCATTATTATGTCCGAAATTTCAACTATTTTGTAACTGCCATTGTCACACTCTTTTGACAGAATCTTTAAGACCAACTTGCTTTTTGTGTCAATCATATTGATAGTTTGCTTAATTAAAACAATAGTTATGCACACGCCAAGACTGAATATTTTTGGGCATTTTTGGAAAAATTATTCCATTATGACAAAAAAGGAACGCATGGTTATGTCATATCTTTGCAACAAGTGTCAACAAAAGCGGACATATCTTGTCTCTCCACAAGAAATCACGCAGGCGTTGTCCAAAAAATACATCTTGTCTGTGGAAGAAATTGACGAAATCATGGTGACGCTTTCAAATGAAAATTATATAGATTTTGTCGTTTCAGACGGCAAAAAAGGATATTTTTATTGCGTAAATCTGAAAAAATCTGGTCAAACCTACAATTTTGACACTCGAAAAAAGCACCGCACATTTGGGCTTTTGATTTTGAGGAGCATGTTTTTGGCAACTGTCAGTTTTGTTTTTGGCATGATTTTGCGTGCAATTTTCAAATGATCAATACATATTTATATTTTTGTCTCAAAATTGTTGACGCATCAACAAAAAAAGTGCTATCATACAGTTCAAGGAGAAAATATGGAAAAACGCTTTGAAAAATTTACAGGGCTCATCATGGACATTTCCAGGTTCATACAAAAGATAAAAAACATTGAAATGGCACGGTTGGGCTTGAAAGGAAAACAGGTGCAGTGCATCTTTGCCCTCTTTAATTCTGAAAATGGCGAAAGCTTAAGGGATTTGTGCTTCATTTGTGGAGAGGACAAAGGGGCACTTTCAAGGACGATTAAGGAACTTGAATTGAAGGGGTTGGTTTACACAGATGAAACTGACAGCAAAAAGTATAAACTTCCAATCAAGTTGACACAGCAGGGGCAGAAGGTTGCTCAGGTGGTTGCGGACAAAATCAGCGAAATGTTTGCAATCGGCAGTGATGGCATAGATGATGTTCAGCGAAGCAATTTGTATGACACCCTAAACAAGATATTAAACAACTTAAACACAATTTACAAGAATATTGGAGAGTAAAATGGTTAGGATTTTGATTGACAGTGCCTCTGACATAGAAGAAAAAGAGGCAAAGGAAATGGGAATAAGCATGATTCCCGTGGAAGTGCGTTTTGGTGATGAGGTGTTTTTGGATGGTGTGAACTTGTCGCACAAAATGTTTTTTGAAAAACTGATTGAAAGTGCGGAACTTCCAAAGACAAGTCAGATAAATGAATATAGGTTCACACAAGAATATCAAAAATTGACAGAGAAAGGGGACGATTTGATTGTGATAACCCTTTCGTCAAAACTTTCAGGAACATATAACTGTGCAAAAAATGCAGCGAAGGCATTTGATGGAAAGGTGTTTGTGGTTGACAGCCTAAATGCGTGCATTGGTGAAAGAATTTTGTGTTATTTGGCCAAAAGGCTGGTTGAGCAAGGAAAGTCGGCGGCAGAGATTTTTGAAGAATTAAACAAGCAAAAGAAAAACATCCAACTCATTGGCGTTCTTGACACCTTGAAATATTTGAAAAAGGGTGGGAGAATTTCTTCTGTTGTGGCGTTTACAGGAGAAGTTTTTTCGATAAAACCTGTGGTGTCGGTCGTTGGCGGAGAGGTGAAATTAGTTGGAAAAGCAATAGGCTCAAAGAAAGGGAACAATCTTCTCATGCAACTTGTTGAAAAGTGCGGCGGAATAGATTTTGACATGCCTTATACACTTGGATATTCTGGGCTTTCTGATGAATACCTTAAAAAATATTTGAAAGACAGTGAAGTTTTGTGGAAAGGCAAGACAGACCATGTTCCTGCCTTTATGATTGGAAGCACAATAGGCACACATGTTGGGCCCGGAGCCATTGCAGTTGCATTTTTTTCAAAGAAAAAGATTGAAATTTAACAAGATCAACGAACACGAGGAGAGGTTGTGGGGAAGTAGCAAGAAAAAAAGCAAAAAAAATGTAAAAAGTTTGCAAA
>CANRLJ010000077.1 GCA_947631485.1 uncultured Clostridia bacterium
AAACTTGCAAGCCTTATTGATGAAAATCTTGACAACCTTTGGAGTGCGGAGATTTTGGAATATTTGAGGGGTGAACTTTCTGGGTTTTCTCCAAAGGCACTCGTGCTGGGGTGCACACATTATTTTGCCATAAAAGAGCAGTTTAAGACTGTTTTGGGTGACATTGAGGTGTTTGACAGTGCCGAGGGTGTTGCAAACAGGTTGAAAAGTTTTGTGTCGGAGCAGCAGGGCGAACTTCAGGTGCAGATGATGACAAGCGGGCAGGCAAACATGCTGTCACAATTTTGGTGGCATTATCTAAACAATTAAAAAAACAGACTTTTCAGTCTGTTTTATTGTTCAAATAGGTTGGCGTTTAGGAAAAATGGGTCGCATGTGACATTTATTCCCAACTTCTTCAAAGTTTGTTCTTCTGCAGGTGAGAGAATATATGTGCAGTGTGCGTCACAATTTTGCAGGTTTACGATTTCTTGCATCGCCTTTTTGGCCTTTTCGTTTTTGCCCGTGCAGATTGACAGAGCAACCAAAACATCGTCCAGTGACAGCACGCTGCTGTGCGCCTTCAACACCTTTGTTCTGTATTCGACAATAGGAAGAAGGACATCATCGGTGATGATGTCAAAATCGTCACCAAGCCCAGCCAAAGTCCTCAGTGCATTTAACACCACTGCGGCACTTGCGGAAACAATTTTCTTTGTTTTTCCTGTGACAACCTTTCCGTTTGGCAACTCCAATGCCACGCAAGGAAAACCACTTTCTTTGCTTGTTGCTCTGGCAACCCCAATGACTTTAAGTAGTTTGTCGGTTGCATCCGTTTCTGATGCCAAACTCTTGTTTCTTTCAAGGGTTTCAAAGGTGCATTGACCTCTTTTGAAGTCGCACTCTGCGCGATAGTATCTTCTTAAAATTTCCTTTCTTGCAGCAAGGCGAGCAAGTTTGTCATCAACGATGGCACTTGCAACCATATTGACGCCCATGTCTGTAGGGGATTTGTATATTTCTTTGTTTGTGATTTTTGAAAGGATGTTGTGCAGCACAGGAAAGACTGCAATGTCACGATTGTAGTTTATTGTCAAAACGCCGTAGGCATTGAAGTGAAATGGGTCAATCTGATTTACATCATACAGGTCTGCCGTGGCAGCCTCATAGGCAATGTTGACAGGGTGTTTCAGTGGAAGATTCCAAACAGGAAATGTCTCAAATTTTGCATAGCCCGCTTTAACTCCTCTTTTGTATTCGTGATACAACTGTGAGAGGCAGGTTGCCAATTTGCCGCTTGATGGGCCGGGAGCAGTTACAACCACCAAAGGTCTTGTTGTTTCAATAAATGGGTTTGCACCATAGCCTTCATCCGAAACGATTGTGTCAACATCGTTTGGATAGCCCTTTGTGTAGTTGTGGAAATACACTTTTTCGCCGCGTTGCTCAAGTTTTTTGCCAAACTTGATTGCACTTGGCTGCCCTTTGAAGAGGGTGATTACAAAAGCGGAGACGTAAAGCCCCAACTCCCTCAGGTTGTCAACAAGTCTTAAAACCTCATTAGAATAACTGAGCCCCAAATCGGCACGGATTTTGTTTTTCTCGATGTCGTTTGCACTTATGCAAAAGATGATTTCTGCCTTGTCTTTGAGTTTTTGCAGCAACTTTATCTTTATATTTGGGTCAAAACCGGGCAGAACTCTTGCAGCATGCAAGTCGTCAAAGATTTTTCCGCCAAATTCAAGATACAGTTTGTTGTTGAACTTCTTTATTCTTTTGTTTATGTTTTCGCTTTGAAGTTTGAGATACAACTCGTTGTCAAAACAAATTTTTCTGTTTTTTTCTTCTGATTTTGTTTTCATCTTCTTCTCCCTTTTTATGTTCTTCTATAATTTCATAATAATGTTTTTCCGCTTTTGCAATAATGTCGTTCCATGTTAAGTATAAAGTTTTTTCTGCATTTATGCAAACAGTTTTATAGTTTTGTTCGTCTTTAAATATGTCAACTATTTTGTCTGCAAATTTTATGGTGTCGTTTTCACCAATATATCCGTTGTAATTGTCCTGAACACACGATGACACTATGGTGTCTTTTAAAAATATGGTTGGTGTTTGATAGGCGGCGGCTTCTGTTTTGACAATTCCATCTGTGTCGTAATTTGAAGGAAAGACAAAAAGGTCGCTAACTTTGTAAAAGTATTGAATTTTATCTCTGTCAGTTACTTTGCCAACAAAGATAACAGAATCTTCCAGGTGCATATTTTTGCTCATTTTCTTGAATTTTTCAAAATCCTGTCCGTTTCCAACAAAAACCATCTTAAAAGGAAAGTGTTTTTCTTTGAGTTTTTCACAAACTTTTAAAATAAATTCAATATTTTTAAGTATATGTATTCTTCCAACGTATAATAGCAATTTTTCGTTTCTTGTGGCGTACTGAAGCCTAAATGTATCGACCTTGTTGTCTTGTATGTCGTGTTTGTTTAAATCACACCCATTTGGCAACACAAATACCCCCCCCGTATAGCCGTATTCATGACTTAGGTCTGCCATCTTGGGATTCATTGTCCAAAGTTCATCGCAGGCGTTGAAACTTTTTGCAATGTATTTCATCATGAATTTTGTTAAGAGATTGCTTTTTGTTTTTTCTTTAAAATCTTGCTTGTATTGACTGTGAAGCGTTATTATCAGAGGAATTTTTCGCTTTTTCGCCACTTTTATGGCTGATTTTGAAATCGTAAAAGGGCTGTGAAGGTGTATTATATCAAAATTTTGGTTTAATTGATTTCTAAAATTTTTGTCTATCAATGGTAAGGGGGTAACATAATCTCCAAACTTTATAGGAAGATTTTTGCAACGCACAACCTTGTATGGAAAGTTGTCAACAAAGTTTTTGTCTGGACTTTCAGGAACAAAAACTGTGACATCATGTTTTTCTGAGAGTTTGCTTGCATAGTTGTGAACTGCATTTATCACGCCATCAACCATAGGAAAGAACGCATCGCAACACAATGCAATTTTTAGTTTTTTGTCTTTCATGAATAACTCCTTTCTTTATTTTAACGCATAAATCAAAATTTTCATAGCAATTTTAAAAGAAAATATTATTTTTAGAAAAAATACAAATGCTAGAAACATGAATTGGATTTTGTCTCTGTATCTTTTAATTCCAGCAATATTTCTTCTTGTTTTGGTGTTTCCGATTGTTGTGGAGGTGAGGGTTTCGGCAAACCCACTCATAAATCGTGGAGTGGTGGCTTTGTTTGTCTTTGGAATTAAGATTTTTTATTTCATTGTCTCCTTTCACGGAACATATGTTTTGATTGAAAATGAAGAAGAGACAAAGAAGCAGGAGTTGGATTTTAAGAGTCATCAGTTTGAATTTATGCAAGAGTTTGTTGGACAGATGAAAGACAAAATCAAACTTAAGAAACTTTATATTTTCTACAACATCGGAACAGGCGATGCCTTTTCAAGTTCTATTGTGTGCGGACTGATAAACTTGGCTGTCACGCAATTTTTTGTCTATTTGAAAAGTTATAAGCCAACGGCTTCGTTGTGCATTTATGACACAGTTTCATACAACAAACAAGAGTTTGAGGTGGCTGCAAGAAGCCAGGTTTCGATTTCTTTTTTTGATGTTGCATATTCTTATTTAAGTTCGGTTATTCTAACATATAGGAAATAAAAAAAGCACACCATGTTGTGTGTTATGACACATATTACACAACAAATTGTGTATTATGCAAAAAGGAGAGAGTATGAGAAAGTTTGAAGAATCAACAAGCATAAACGAC
>CANRLJ010000078.1 GCA_947631485.1 uncultured Clostridia bacterium
ACTGTTGTATTTGTTCTTCAGAGACAAAATTCACGGACACTGAAATCTTTTCAAAGTCCTCTTTTAGCACCTTTTGCGCGACTTCAAACAGTTTTTCTATCTTTCTTTTGTAAAGAAAAGTCTTTCCGTCAACAATCATCAACCACTCCTATATTTTCTTCTGTTGTTATGCAGTAGTCCACAACCGTCACTCCTGCTTGTTGTTTTAAATTGTAAAACTCTTCTTTTATTTTATCACAGTTTGAAACATTTTCCAAGGCTTTTTCTCTTGCTTTTTCAATATATTCCTCTTTCACATCGTCAAATTTGCTGTCGATGACATTTTCGACAAGTTCAAAAACCTTAATTTTTTGCATTTTAAACGGCAACAATATGTTTTTGTTAAGGCGCACTTCCTCTTTTTCAACCTCATACATTTTGTAAGGAATTTTTTCGTTGTAACTGTAAATCTTCAAGCCAAACAACAAAACCTGATTCTGAACAACATATCTTCCGGTTCTGACAACCTCAACAAAATGCTCAAAATGACTTGCCGACCCCTGATTGTAAACATCCGCCACAATCTCTGCTTTTGCCTCCACCTTTTTTATGTTTCCGCTTGTGTCAACCGTGTATGGCTCAACCAAAACATCTCCCTTTCTGACAAAGTCTCCAACCTTCACACGCAATGTTCCAGAAATCAGATTGACAGCGGTTATTCGCCCATCTTTGTTTGCATAAATAGGAGAAAAATTTCCATACATCTGCTCTGGCATCAGTTTTTCTTTGACATTTATGACAAGCGTTTGCCCTCTAATCATGCAAGACACAAAACTGATGGAATTAAAATTTTCAATAAGTTCGTTCTCCATTTTGTGCGTGTCAATCGACGGCTTGTAGGAGGAGAAATTTTGGTTGATAAAACCGACAATCTCAGTTTTTTGCAAGGTTGACAGTCCACGTATGTCATATTGCAAAACAAACTGACTTTCTATTGCATAAAAAACAGCAAAGCACAAAAGTGCACCAACAAGCCCATAACTTGTCAGGCATCTTTTCAGATTATAAGCAAGTCCAAAATGCTCAATTTTTTCAATTTTCATGCCGTGTTCCAACAGCACTTTTTCAACTTTTTTATATTCAAAATATGGGCACAAAAATGAGGTCTGCACCTTGCTTTTTCGGTCAATTTCACTAATTTTTGTGATTTTTGACAACAAATTCAGCATTTTTTCTTGATTTAAGCCATGAATATAGAATTTTGAATGATTAACAAATCTCATCAAATCTGTTCCACCTTTTTTATGATACCGCAAATTTTTATCGTGTTTTCAGAAAGTTCGGAAAGCAACATTTCGCTTCCTTGCACCAACACAACTCCGCCTTTCACCTTAAAGGAAATCATCTCTTTTGAAAGGTTTATAAGTCCAAGATGCCCCTCAACATACAGAAGATGCCCAGAAAGATTTATGATATTAAACCCCGTGAACTCCAATCCTTTGGGATTTTTTATATTTTCTTTTATCTCATTGAAAAAATTAAACATAGCCTTCCTCTACATTTTTTATTTTATGTTTAAAACCTCAAAAATAAGAATAAAAAAAGATTAAGCAAACAGCCTAATCCAAATCTCTTCTCTTCAAAATGTCTCTTCTTATTATTTCTTGGGCTCTTGGAGAGAGCGTGCTTAATATGGCATCAATCTCTTCATCCGTCTTGCCGTTGAGAACCCTGAAATCAAAATTTGCAAGTTCGTCCAACTCAGAATTATTGTCCATCATCCGTCCATCTGAATTGTATGGAATATCGTCTGGACTTGTAAACGGGCTGTATATCGGATTTCTTGCAGATATTCTGCGTGCGTTTTCTGCAAATGGCTGAACATTTTCAGGATTCGTTGCCTCAGGACTGTTTGCCATATGACGCCTCAAAAAGTTTTCATACTCGGCAAACTTATCCTCCAAAGAGGTCTCTTTTCCTTTGGTCTTCAAATTGATTTCATATGGATTTTCTTCCTCATTTGTCTCTTTCTCGTCTTCGCTGCTCAATTCAAAGTCCTCAAATTTGGCATCAACTGTGCTTTTGGGCACGGCAAGTTCAACATCTGTCACATGTTCGGCCCCTTTGTTCTCAGAAACAGGCATCTTACTTGGAGTGGAATTTGATGCGTTCAACTTTCCAGACCTGTTAAATTCGTCAATACGTTTTTTGTCGCGATTGCGAAAATAGCAAAACAAAAAAATTGCCCCAGCACAAAACAAAACAATAACAACACAATAAATTGCAATATACATGCTTTCTCCTTAAAAACCGTTGCGGTTGTTTGGATTTTTCTTGTCCAAAAGTTGTCTGCGCATTTCGGTGTCTGCCTGCAAGTTTTGTATTTTATAATAGTCCACCGCATCTTTAATTTTGCCAGATTTAATCGCCTCAATAAGTGCCTTTGGAACTTCAATTTCTTTTTCTGCCTGTCTTGCCCTCATCTCAGCCTCTTTTGCTCGCATTTCTTGTTCAACAGCAACGGCGACAAGTCGTCTCTGCTCCAACTGATTTGACATAATCATCCTGTTTTTCTCTATCTTTTCCTTATCGGCAGGAAAGCCTCTGTCGTTTCCAAGGTCGGCATGTATGACATCCGCCGAAACAAGTTCGTATTTGCTTTCGGCGTCAACGCCAGCGTCAAAAATTGCCTTGTCAATCAGTTGTGGGCTTGAAACAAGGTCGCTTGCCCTGGCGGTGTTTGCAATTTTTGTGACAACAGCCTCAACGGCTCTTGCAGAGATGGTTTCGTCCGTGACACCTGTGAGGAAATTTTTAAGATTAACCTTCAGCGTCAACGAAATCTTCACATTAACCTCGATGTTGTCTTGTGCCACAGAAGTGATGAGCGGCATTTCAATAACTTTTGGGTTTACGCACTCTCTGACAACTCCTAAAACATCCATGCCAGAGATGTCAATCGCCTTTGCAAAGTCAAAACTGAAATCAATTTTTGCACTTTTTGAAGCAATCATACCCTCAACAATATTTGCCGGATGCCCACCGCTGACAAGGATGGTTTCGATGTCAAAAATGTTGATTCCAAGATGTGCCTTCTTTGCCAAAATATATGCGCTTACAATTTGCAAAACATCAAGTTTTCTAAGACGCATGCTTATCGCCCTGAACGGTGAAATGAAACAGCCCGAAAAGAGTGCCGTAAAATATGCTTTGCAAGGCAAAAGCAACAAGAGTGCAACCAACCCTGCGAAAATCAAACCTGCAAACACAATCACAACAATAATACCAGCGTCCATCTAATCCCTCACTAAATACAGGTCAATTATAACACAAAGGATGTGGTTTGTAAATAGCAAATTTAGCCTTTAGGCCCCGAATCAGTGTTTTTGTCGTAATAGAACAATGTCACAAGCCCAACCTTAAAGTTGTAGTTTATTTCTGGATGTGTTTTGTCTTTGACGATGTCAAAATAAACTTCCATATAGTCGCATCCATCGTCACCCATAAACATTTCAGGATTCAAAGTTCCGTAAGTGCCATAAGAGGACGATTCGTTTGACATATAATAATCTCTTGCCTTGTTTGCACCGCCAATGGTGATTGTTCCGTTTTCGCCGGTTTCCAAATCGGTTTTCAGCAACGCATTGATTGCGCCATTTCCGATGTTGTTGTTAAACATGCCGTTTGCCTTGTCAAAGACAAGTTCTTTGTCAAGTTTAACCGCCGTCCCGCCAGGGCTTCCTGTGGAAATATAAACCCAATATCTGTCTGG
>CANRLJ010000079.1 GCA_947631485.1 uncultured Clostridia bacterium
GTGATAGGTGGGCTCGAACCACCGACCTTATGGGTATGAACCATACGCTCTAGCCAGCTGAGCTACATCACCAAAAGTAGTTGTATTTTAGCATACTAAATTTTTTTTGTCAACAAACTTATGCAAATTTATTCCTCTTTGCTTGATTTATCACAATATTTTGCACTATAATATTGTGTAAGGAGTTTTATATGATTGAAGACGAAATAAAAAAAGCAAACATCGATGCGATGAAAAACAAAGATGCCGTTGCGCGTGCGTTTTACAGCGTGCTTATGAACAAGATTATGTTGGAAAAGATTGCAAGGCGAGAAAGCGGCAAAGAACTTGTTGATGCAGATGTTTCAAACATAATTCAAAAGTTGATTAAAGAACTAAACGAAGAAAAGGAAAACTATGCCAAGGTGAACAACGCCGAGGAGGTTGCAAACATTTCAAGACAGATTGAAATTGCAAGCAAATATCTGCCAAAAATGCTCTCTCGCCAGGAGATAAAGGACATCATCCTCTCGCTGCCAGACAAGACAATTCCAAATGTTATGAAACACTTCAAGACAAACTACAACGGGCAAGTTGACATGAGGCTTGTGCAAGAAGTGTTAAAGGAAATTGCATGAAGATTTTTGCAATCAGCGATTTGCACCTGTCCATAAACAATCCCAAGCCAATGGACATCTTTGGCCCAACTTGGGAGGGTTATTTGGACAAGATATTTGACGACTGGAAGGCAAAGGTTTCGGAAGAGGATTTGGTTTTGATGGCGGGAGACTTTTCTTGGGCGATGAAACTTGAAGAAACAAAGCCAGACTTCGACCTTATTTCCGCACTGCCCGGCAAGAAAATCATCATAAGAGGAAATCACGACTATTGGTGGAAGAGCATAAGTGCCGTGAGGGCGGTTTTGCCACCAAACTTTTATGCAATTCAAAATGACGCCATCAAATTTGGCAAGTATGTTGTTTGCGGAACGCGTCTGTGGAACTTGCCAGATGAGAGAAAGCCGATGACAGCCGAAAGCGAAAAGATTTACAAAAGAGAACTTATTCGCCTTGAAATGACCCTGCAAAATGCAAAAAAACTGCAGTCTGAGGGGGATGAAATCATATGCATGCTGCACTATCCGCCATACACCTTTCGTGAGGAGGACAATGAGGTGACGAGCATGCTTGAAAAATATGGTGTTTCGTGCGTTGTTTATGGGCATATTCACGCCTATTTGCGACAGAACAAATTCCTCAGCAAAAACGGGATAAAATATTTCCTCACTTCTTGCGACCTGCTTGAAAACAATTTGGTGGAGATTGTTTGAATTTTTATTGACTTTAAGTCAATAATATTGTATTATTTAACTTGGAGATTACTATGAAAAAATGGGCTTTTATTTTGTGTTGCGTGCTTTCGTTTGGCCTTTTGCTGACAGGTTGTGGCAACAATGCAGTTGTTCTTAAAGCAAGCGACGAAATTGTTTACAACGGGTCCTCAGCCGTTCGCGTTGGGGATTATCTTTATTTTGGAAATGGCATGTATCAGGACTTCACATCCGTCTCTGGCATGACCAACGAGTCGCAGTATAACAAGGCGGCAGGGCTGGCTTATCTTGCAAAACTTAATGTCAATTCTCAGCTGCTCTCTGACGGAATTGATTATTCGCCAAAGGGCGTTTCCAAGTTTTCCGGAAATGTGGCAACCTTCACAGGAAGTTCAAGCATGAACAGTTTTGTGTTTGCAATTGGAAACAACATTTTTTACGCAACACCAAACACTTGGCGCACCACCGGCGGAACTTATCATTTTGAATACACAACTTTCTACAGAAACGGCACCGAAATCTATTCCACAAGAGACCTTTACGCCTCAGTTCAAAAAATTGAGGCTTTGAAATTTGACGGAAAGTTCTATCTGCTCATGCTTGCAGGAGACAAACTTGTCAAACTCAACCTTTCAAATGGTGCAACACAAACCCTTGAGGGTGTGACCAGCGTTGCAATGCCAAAGACCTATCGAAAGGACCAACTTGGAAGCACAAGCGACTGGGACGGAACTTTGTATTACACAAAAGATAACGACGACTCAAATGTCGGAGACAGCAATGTATATCAAGTTTCAATCTCTGATATGACAACAAAAAAATCTCAGTTTGTGCCTCTTGACGGAACAGGCAAGTTCACTCTCATTGACAGAGAAGTGGGATATGTTGACGGAAAACTCTTGGACGAAGTGTTCTACACTTGCACAAATGGCGATGGACAAACTCAAACCTACAAGATGACCAAGAGAGAAAAAGAGATAACCTATCCTGACGAAGAAACAGAGGGACAACACACTGAAATTGCAACCTTCTATGATTCAGAACTTTTTGTTGACTCACAACTTCAATCCGGAACAACAATTCAAAGAGTTTTAACACACCGAACTGGTGTTGAAGACGACGAACAGTATGTTGTGCTGCAAAACCTTGGATATATCTACACTTCATCTGGCACTGTAAACTATGTCTCAGCACAAAACAAAGGAACGGCCATCAATTTTGTTGACGAGTCCAAGCAAGCAATATCCTATGACAGTGTTGTTGCAATTGATGAATCAAAAGTGATTTTGGCATCGGCCTCAAACATTTATATTGCAAACATCTCAGAATTGTTTGATGGAGAAAACGAGGTTTTGGCGCAAAGCGTGGTCAACAAGTCTGACATCTTCACCAGCGGTGCACTGTTTGCATATGACGGCGAGTATGTTTACTACTATGCAAAATTAAACGCAATAGAAACGGAAGAGGACGAAGACCAATCAAAGACAGGAAACGATGACGCAAACTATTATTTCTTCCGCTCAAACTTGCAGGGAACTTATGGTGACGAAAATTATCAACTGCTTGGAATTACAGAAAACGGGTTTAGAAACTCAAAATAATCAAAAAAAACACCAATTTTTGGTGTTTTTTTATTTTAAATACAAAATTTGTCATAAGAAGAGGCGTGCTCAGAATTTTCTATCTGCTCGCGAAAGCGGGTGTATTTGTCCAGGGTGCTCAATAAATATCTCTCCTTTTCGTTCTCGTCCAGATGCTCAAAAATTTTGTCGTCAATCAAATAGTGCATTGGATTTGTCACAATTTCATCCTTCAGCAAAAGTTCTTCAACTTTGCTCTTGAACTCTGCATCTTCATTTGATATCACCTTTATCTTCATGGCTGGAAGATTTTCCTTGCCAACAAGCCTGCGCTTTGCCTTCTGTGCAAAAGACTTCAACATATCTGTTCTCATTTTTCGACCTCCAAACAGCAAAATTATACAAAATATTTGCTCTCTATCAAAAGGGGAATTTTTCTGATATTGTCGAAATTGAATTTTATTTGTATAAACATTGACGCCTGCTCTGGCATATACAAATCATATGAAAAAATGTGATTTTTTTGTGGACCAAAATGCTGTGCTTGGCAAAGGTGTGAAAATTGAAAACAATGTGAAGATTGTCGGCGACAGTTTTATTGGCGACAACTGCAAAATCCTAAGTGGCAGCGTCATTGTTGACAGTGTTGTGGGCGAGGGCTGTGTTGTGGAAAATTCCAAGATAGATTCTTCAAATATAGGAAAAGGCTGCACCATTGGGCCATTTGCAAACATACGACCATGTTGCACAATAGGAAACAGTGTCAAAGTTGGGGCGTTTGTGGAGGTGAAAAACTCCTTCATTGCGGATGGATGCAAGATGGCACACCTTTCCTATGTGGGCGATGCGGAACTT
>CANRLJ010000080.1 GCA_947631485.1 uncultured Clostridia bacterium
AGTTGAAAAAGATTTTCCGCACTCAAAATTGGCTGAAAAGCAGTCCTCATGTCCACTTCATAGTCTTCAATGTGCAGTTTTTCAAGGTCAGACAATTTTTTCTTGACAACTTTTTGAAAATCTTGCAACAAAAATTGTGCCGCCTCATCAAAACTTTCCTCAAAATTGTCCAAAATGTCTTGCAAAAATTTCTCTTTATCTGCCACAACGTCCGCCAGTTTTTGTATTTCAAAGATGATGTCGCGCACACTATCTTTGTTGTTTTTGTAGGCAGAATTTACAATTTGGAATAAATCATTTTTGTATAACTCAAAGTTGCGATAAGCCGTTTCAAAGGCACTTTCTTGCATATTTTTTGCCAAACTTTCATCAATAAGTGAAAAGTTTTCATTTATTCCGATAAGGCTGGCATATTTTTTCAAAGATTTTTCACAAAAAGCGTGAATTGTTGAGATGTTTGATGTTGAAAGAGCGTCAAGTTGTTCTATTATGTATTCGCTGTTTTCTTGTTGTTTCAGTTTTCGTTGCAATCTGTCTTTCATCTCTGTTGCGGCGGCCTTTGTGAAAGTCAGCACCAAGAGGTCTTTGACTGGGACTTTCTTTTCTGTTATCAACTTGCCTATGTATTCAATCATGACATGCGTCTTTCCGCTGCCCGCAGAAGCACTGACCAACATCCTCTGTTTGTCGTTTTGCAACACCCTCTCTTGCTCTTCAATCTTTTGCAAATCAGCCCTCATTTTCTTCTTCCTCTTCCTTTAAAGTGTCCCTGAACTTGTCTTTGTGCATGCAAACAGAAATGTATGGGCATTTTTCACAACTCTTGGCAAAAGGTTTTGCCTCAATAAAGCCATTTTTGATTTCCAAAAGTGCCTGATTTGAAATGTCATCCGCATATTTGAGTTGTTTGTCAAAATTCTCTTCAACGCTTGCCCACTTAAACGAAAATCCCGCCGCATCCGTCCTTTTTCTCTGCATGCCCAAAATGTCGCTCTTAACATTTTGCTCGGTCAGTCTGCTGTCCATCGCCTCCACAATGCTGTCCGATTTCAGCGTCACGCCTTTAAGCAGTTTTGTTTGGCTTCCATACTTTTGATACTTTGTCTGGCAGTCAAAATAATAAACGCCGGCAAGTTTGAGTTTTAAAGCCTTTTTTATGCAATTTGCATACATAAACAACTGCAATTTTTTGCCATAATACAAGTCTGACAGCACATTTTTTGTCTCGCCTGTCTTATAATCAATTATTCTGAAGTAGTCGTCAAAAACATCAATGCGGTCGGCAAAGCCCTCAAAATTTGTGTCTTTCAAAGACCTGTCGCTGACTTTCTTTTCCAAATACAAAGGCCTAAAACTGCTGTATTTTTGCTCTTTGACCACATTTTTTAATATAATTTTTGCCTCATTTTCAAGATAATATCTGAAATATTCCCTCTTCAACACCTTGGCATCATAAACCTCTTGTGCCACATCCTGAAGGTTTGTTTTCAAAAATTGCGAAATGTCTCTGTCGGATTTGCTTCCCAAATTTTCTCTGTTTTCTTCAACAAACCTTTTCAACATAAGGTGCATGAAATTTCCAAACCGCCTTTTGTCTGGCTGGATTGTTTCGTTTGGCTTAATCCGCAGTTCATACTGCAAAAAGCGTTTGTATGGGCAAGCGAAATATGTTTCAAGTTCTGACGCCGAAATCTTTGCTTTGACCAAGCCTTGCTTCAACTGATTTGTGGTTGTCTGCTCCGGAATTTGCTTCTTAATCACGCTGCGCATCGAGCCCAAAAATTGAGGCAATTTTCGTTGGGTCTTCATCTTTGCATACACGCTTAAAAGATTTTCCTCACAGCCAACATAAAATAGCAACCTCTTCAAAGTTTCTTCTTCGGAAAACAGTGGGCTGTCAAATTCCTCCAATGTGCTTGTGTGCAGCACATTTTCTCCAAAAATCTTCAACAGGTCGTTTACAAACTCCGCCCTCTCACAGCGCTTTTCTCCATCTTGCAAAGGCGTGCAAACAACAATTTTGTCTTTTGCATGGCAGAGTGCTTCAAACAGTTTCAGCCTGTTTCTGCGGTTTAGCACCCTGATTTCCGGCTCTATATTCACAGTAAGTCGGAGTTTTTTTATGTCATCATCGTCGATGATGCCACTGTCATTTTGCATTTTTGGAAGAGCGCCAGCAGACGCCCCCAAAACAAACATATATTTGACATCTTCAAAATAACTTTCCGTCACATCGCCAACATAGACGGCATCAATGTAAGTTGGAATTGTCTCCACTTTGACGCTTTGCAAAGACAGCACAAACAGGTTTTCAAAATCCTGAAACTCGATTTGGTCTTCGTTTCCAAGTGCCGCAAGTTTTTCAAGCACCTTTACAACAAGCTGTTGTGCCTGTCTGTTTTCGCTTTCTTTTTTAAAGTGTCCATCGTCATTTAGGCGTTGCAAGACCTCGTCACAGTTCACAAAGGACAAAATTTTTGTCATGCCGTCACAAAACTGTGCAACTGTCTTGCAATTATTCAAACTTTCTATCGCCAAAAACAGAGGCTCAAAACTTGGGAATCTCTGCAAAAACTCCTCTTTGTTGTCTATTTCATAATACTCAACATCTTTCAGAATTTGATTTCTGTCCTCGCAATCAAACACAGGCAAATAGACAAGATATTGTATGTTTTGTTTTGAAAAGCCAAACTTTGAAATTTCCAGACACTTCAAAAGTGTCTTTCCTATGATTGTCTGCGAAAGGTCAACAGCATCGTCGCAATATGTAGTAATCTTGAAATTTGAAAAAATGTCCTTGACTTTGTCGAAGTATTTTTTGTCTGCCACAGCAAAGTCTCTGTAACGCAGCCCCGAAAAAACACCCTGTTTTATGCACTTTGCAACAAACTCAATTTCGTCCTCATCATTTTTTGCCAAAACATTTAGGAAGAAATCGCTTTTTTCTTGTGGCTTTATGTCAAAAGAAAACAGGTTTTCCACTATTGCTCGTGTGTGCTTGGAAAGGTTTGTGGCTGGGTTTTCAACCCTTATTCCAACAGAAAACTGCTGAGCAAGTTTTCGTGTTTTTTCAAAAATGTCGTTTTCATAAATAAACGCGTTGCCCTTCGAAATTGGCTTTGAATATCCGACAAAAACCTTGTTGACAAAGCCGGCAAGTTTGCAAATAAAGGAATTGATTTCTTTTGAAAAACTGTCAAAATTCACAAAAAATAGGTTTATTTTTGATAAATTTTTGCATTTTTCTGCATTTTCAACAAAAAAGTCAAGAAATTTTGACAAATCAAGTTTGTCCTCAATCAGTTTTTCATATCTTTCATAAATCATTTTCAGGTCGTGAACTTTGTCGTCCAAAAGGCTGTCTCCAACCTCTGTCAACCAAGCGGGTTTGATTTGGCAAGCCTTGAATTGTTTTATCACCTGAAGAATTTTGTTGCAGAAATCTATGTCGCACTTTTTGAAAAACAAAAAGTCTTTCTCGCAGCCTTTGACCGCCCTGTATATATTAAAAATTTCTTCCAACTTGCTTATTCGCTGATAAGAGATGCCGTTTTTTCTTAAAATCTTGCTTGCAAGCCTTGAAATTCCGACAACCTCTATGTTGAAAGTGGAAGTTATGTTCAGCGTTTCAAAAATCAAACTCTCCGCTTGCAATGAAAAACTATCTGGCACAACAACAAGGTTTCTCCAACGCGTGTCTGTTGTGTCAATTTTTTTCAAGGTCAGTTTTGCCGCTTCA
>CANRLJ010000081.1 GCA_947631485.1 uncultured Clostridia bacterium
GTGCAAAAAATATGACATCTTGCACCCAAACTGTGTGATTATTGTTGACGAGGCACAGTTTTTGACTCGCCAGCAAGTTGACCAACTGAAAGAGGCAAGTTTGGTTGTTCCTGTGCTTTGCTATGGGCTTTTGACAAACTTTAAGACAGAACTCTTTGAGGGCAGCAAAAGGTTGGTGGAAATTGCTGACAGCCTTGCAGAGATAAAGTCCGTTTGCAAGTGCGGAAGAAAAGCAACCGTAAACGCAAGAATTGTCAATGGCAAAATTTCAACAAGTGGCGAAGAAATTGTCATTGGTGCAGACGAAAGTTATGAAAGCATGTGTTACAACTGTTTTATAAAAAGAAAGACGGAAGAAGAAAAACAAACCCATTGATTTGGGTTTGTTTTTTTATATAAACTTTTCCGTTTCGTCCAAGGGCTTGAATTTAAACTTTTGTGACGCAAGCAAAATTGCGTCATCAACCATTTTTTCTCCCTCCTCTTCATAGTTCAAATATTTCTTGACATTTCTTGGACAGGCCAATAGTCTTTTGTATGTCTTGCCGTTGTCGAGGTCGGGTCTGACCTGTCCGACATCTTTTATTTGTGCAATCATCCTTGCCTGTGCATATTCCGGCTTGCCCTTTTCTCTGACCAGCAAATAACCCAAATAGTGAATATTTTTAAGTTGGATGTTCATCTCCTCAAAAAGTTCTCTCTTCAAAGTGTCTTCAAGTGTCTTGTCAAACTTTTCGGTGTGCCCTCCGGAAAGGTTGTATCTGTTATCGTTTCCAAGCAGCAGCACTTTTCCGTCATCCGAAAAGATAATCCCATAAACTTGTGTGACCGGCAAACCCTTTGGCAACTTTTCCTTCTTCCAAGTAAAAACTCCCATCTAATCCTCCCATGTCTTAATATAGTATAACAGCAATTTGGGAGAAATCAAACAGTTTTTGCGTGCTTGCAGCGTGGCAATGCGAGGATTAAATTAAAAAATTTGAAAAATATGCCGTCACAATTTGGAAAAAGAAATGGGTCTGTGCTAGAATAGAGATTGTTATGAGTACAAAAGAGAAATTTATCAAGGTGGTTGTTCCATGTTTGGCGGCCGTTGTTGTGGCAGTTGTTTTGACAATTTGTTTTATGCCAAAAGACAAGCCATTGTCAATCAGGTTGCAGGACGTTAAGGCGACAATAAACGAAACTTTTGAAATTAAATATGAAGTTTCCGACCCATATGCCAAAGTGGACTTTGAGATTGAGGACGAAAATGTTGTTGAAAGGGTCGCCGGCACAATAAACAGTTTTGTTGCCAAGGATGTTGGAAACACAACAATAATTGTGAGGGCAAAGACAGACTCCAAGCAAGCGGTTGGCTTTTGCAAGATTGAAATTGAAGGAAAGGAAGAGCCAGACGACAGCAACACAGAACAACAAACAAAGCCAGAGGTCAAACCCAAAGAAGAAGAAAACAAGTTTTCAATTTCTGGAGTTGAAGGAAACACCCTTCAAGTTGGAGACAGCGGAAAACTCGTGACTTTTGTGTTTGATGAAACACCTTCGGAAATCACATTTGTGCCAAGTGACGGCGTTTCCATTGTGAAGATGGAAAGTCTTGGCGGAGCGTATTTGATAAGAGCAACTTGCTCTGGGCAGATTGAACTCTTTGATCAAGGAAAGCCTCTTGGAAAAATTTTGATAGAAAAAATCTAAGCCACGCTTGTGGCTTTTTTAAGGAGATGTCATGAAGGAATATGAGAGAACTTTTAAGGTCAAGTCCATCAATCCATTTTTGGATTATTGCAGGCAAAACAACTACAAGGAGTTTGCACCTGCAAACCAAAACAGAATTGTGTTTGAAAATCAAAACAACAGCAACATAATTGCAAGAATCACAACCGACTTTGTTGGCGGAAAGGAAAAAATCGTCTTTGACTTCAAAAATGTGAACAGAAAAAACAAAAACCTAAATGTCTCCGAAGAATCGCTTCCGATGAAACTGAAAAAAGAGGACTTGAAAATTGTGCTTTCCATGCTGGATGTCTTGGAGTTTGAAAAGTGTGCCGACAACTATCGAACAAGATACGTGTTTGAAAAAGGCAATGTGAAATTTGAAATTGACGACTATTCCAAACCAAAGATGCAGGTTGTTGCCATTGAGGGTGAGGAAACTGAGGTTGAAAAAATCTTCAAATACATCTCGTCAAACATGAAAGACATTTTGGAATAACATTTTTATGCCAAAAAAATTTTGTTTAAAAAAGCCACTTATGTGGCTTAAATTTTTTCTGTTAATATTTTCATGATGGTTTTAAATTCTTTGTCCTCTCGCCTCTTCTTTGCGGCTTCATATGCGACAAACGGCGTGATTGTAATCACCGAAATGACAAGAATAAGCACAAGATATGTCAGCAAGTGTGACTGCCCCGGAAAAAGATTGAAAGGCAGGCCATTTTTCATAAGATATAAATAGTTTGCCCCTTTGATTGACAGATTTGCAATCATCGACCACCCACAGAGGAGCAGCAGGCCAACATATACTTGCCAAAACTCTTTGATTTTGACTTTGAAATATCCTGTCGCAAGGCACGCCACGGCAACGGTTGGCATGGAGAAGTGCAGCCAGAGGCTTTCGATATGCAAAAACGACAGCGTTGATAAATAATAATAGTCGCCAAAGATGAAGGTTAATATTCCGCCAAAAAAGGTCACCACAAGAACGGGCAGGAAAAACTTTTTTGTCTTAGTCAAGAAGAAGAGCGGGAAAACAAAACTCATCACATGGCAAAGATGCCAAGGCAAAACCTCCACAAAACTTTGACTTCCGGAAAAGAACAAAAGCCCCATCCTGAACAATCTGAAAAAAATCATAAGCCAGCAAAGCACCTTTGTGAAA
Source organism: uncultured Clostridia bacterium (assembly GCA_947631485.1). Taxonomy (GTDB): domain Bacteria; phylum Bacillota; class Clostridia; order Christensenellales; family UBA1242; genus Caccovivens. The sequence goes on from CANRLJ010000081.1 coordinate 2,879, forward strand.
GTCATGGCAAACTGCTTGTGTTTGTGAAAGATAAACGCCGCCGCAACAAGCCAAGCAAACAAAAGACACATCAGTGTGATGTGCAGCGGACACCACAGCCCCGGGCCTGTGCCCATGACCTCTTTGTTCTCGATCAACCAATCATAAAATGTGAACGATGCACAAGTCATATTTCTTTCCTTATGAATTACATTATATCACACCGCTCTTTGATTTTATAACGATTTTCACAACAAAAAATACAAGCCACATCGTGGCTTATATTATTCTTGAGATTGAATTCCATGTGTTTGCGCCGACAATTCCGTCAACCGCAAGCGAGTTGTTTGCCTGATATGTCCGAACGGCTTGCTCGGTTTTGCTTCCAAAAATTCCGTCAATGTTTCCGACAGGAATTTGATTGCTTTCCAACAGACTTTGCAAAAATTTCACATATATTCCTCTGTCTCCTTGCCTGAGAGTTGGATATGGCGGCAAGAACAACAGAGTCCTCCAAGTGTTGTTTCCAACGACCCCATCAACAGTCAAACCGTTTGCTTGTTGAAAGCGTCTGACTGCACTTTCGGTGTTTGCTCCAAACACGCCGTCAATCGTCAGACTCTCGCCATTTCTGTTTAATATAAACTGCAACAGCGTCACAAAGTTGTTGTTTGCCCCTCTGCGCAGAAGAGCATAGTTTGCAACATTGTCACGTGGCAAATATTCCACTCCCAAATAGTCACAAACGCCATGACAACACTCCTCGCCAACTTCAATCTGCCAAAGTGGATTTATCATCCTGCGTGCCTCAATGAGATTGGTCATAAATCCCGCTTCCACCAAGGCGGACACACAGTTCACGCGGGACAGCAC
>CANRLJ010000082.1 GCA_947631485.1 uncultured Clostridia bacterium
AGCACCATAAACAGCACCACAATCACCCCAGCCAAAGTTGCGAGGGTTGAAATGTCCTCCTTTCCGCTGTTTTTGAGGATTTGCCCAACAACAGCAGTCAAGATGCCAACGGCAGCAATTTTAAAAATTATGTCAATATCCATAGCCACCCCTAAATCATGATTATTGCAATAAACAAACCAACCACAACGCCAAGTTTGACCGAAAGTGAGCCATATTTCTTTTGCTCGGTGTCGCACTGTGCCTTAATTTCGCCAAATCTGATGCAATAATTTTGAATTTCTCTTGTCTGATTTTCCACATCACTTCTGCCAAGAGTCTTCAAAAAAAGCAGCACAAAATCCTTTTCCTCCGGCTTTAAGACAGAGGCATTTTTGAAGATGTTTTCCTGCGTAAGTTCACACTTTTTGTCCAAGAAATCAACAAATCCCTCATCGATGCCAAGCAAATATTTTTTTGTGTTGCCGTCAAAGGAAGAAAACAAAACTTTAAGCCTTTCGCGAGAAAAATTTATCTCCAAAGACAGTTTGTCAGCCAGATTTATCAATGCTCCCCAAAAGCGCTTGCGTTTAAGATATTTCAAAGAGAAAAAGTAACCCACTCCAACACTGATGCAAAACAAGATTAAGATAATCAGATATTTCATACGCCCTCCCTTAATATTCTGGCAAAATTTTCGTTGTAAACGCCCTCAAGTGTGCCCGGGCCGTTTCTTTTTGAAAGCAAGACATATCTCTTAAAGACCTTTTGCTTGATGATTTCTTGAAAGAGCGGCTTTTTCATAAAGGTTTCCATGCTGTCCGCATGAGTTGATGCCAAAAGTTTTATTCCGCAGGATGCCGCATAAAGAATTGCCTGCATGTCTTCCTCCTGTCCAAGTTCGTCTGTGACGATTATGTCCGGAGCAAGTGCCCTTATGCCATTTTCAAAGCCAACTTTCTTTGAAGAAAAGGCGATTTTGTCGGTGTATTTAGAGTTTATTCCACAGTCAAGTTCACCTCGTTCATCAAGCAGCAAAACATTAAAAGGGAGGTTTCTTTCTGACAACTGAAAGACAAAATCTCTCAAAAATGTGGTTTTCCCGCATGCCGGAGGAGAAATTACAAGCGTGTTTTCAACCTGTGATTGCGAAACGATGTATGGATATGCCGACAGACAGCAGTTTTTCACTTGGTGTGGCACGCGAATATTGCATCCAACAAAATTTGTCATGGTCTTTATGCGTCCATTTTCCTCAACAATGTTTCCGCTGATGCCAATTCGCACCGCCTCGTCTGTGACAATAAAACCCTTTTTAATCTGTTCGTTCACAGAATATATCGAGCACTCGCTGGCTCTGAAAATGACATCCTCAATGATTATTTTACTTGCATACAGGCTTTGCCTAACATTGCTTGTCACGCCGTTTTCGCAAAGATAAAACATCTTTCCGCAAACATTGACAATCACCGGCTTGTCCGCACGCAATCGTATTTCGTTGACTGCCTTCATATTCACTTTTTCGCTTAGGATTTTGTAAAAATTGTCGGGCAAAATCTTTTCAAGCATATCTTTCTCCTTTACCCTATCTTATGAGCGAAACAGCAATATGAAAATAAAAAAAATTGACGGATTTTGTCATATATTTTCTATTAAAATTGCAACAAAAAAGGAAGGTGATGCCCTTCCTTTAATGATAACTAGGCGGATGCTCCGTTGTGACCTGACCGACTGCCTCATAAACCTTTCACTCCACCAAAGTTTCCTCATGGCACATCAATAGATCTTCTTAATGCTGCTTCCGTCAAGACCTGACATGTTTCAAAGGAACTGATTGCATAAGACCTTGATTTCAACGCAAAAAATTTATGCACATATTCAACCAGACCACCTCTCGGCAAACGTTCGACCCTGCTGTGGTGGATTGCAGGTTACAGGGCACCACCATCTCCCCGTCTAGCCTAGTGTAATTATTATAAACATCTTGCAAGACAAAGTCAAGCAAAAAGAATAAAAAAGGAGATTTACTCCCCTTTTTTTGCCTTTTGTTTTGGTTTTTCTGCTTTGACAGTCTTTTTCAGGTTTTCAACCTCGTTCACAACCGCCTTTTCGCCCTTGTTTACAAGTTTCTTGGCGTCCTCACAGTGCTTATACAAGAGGGCTCCCGTAACAAGACCTGCACCAAAACCAACAAGCATATAAATTTCCTTCATACTGCCTCCCTATCATTAGGGTTTGCAAAATGTCGAAAATTATACTTTAATAGTTGAATCTGTCGAGCATATTTATGATTTTCGAAAAATCAATTTGAGAATTTTTGTTCACAATCAAACTTTCCTCAAATATGCTCTTTGTGCCGTCACAGATTGATGTTATTGTGCGTGGATTTATAAATCTGACATAGTTTGCCACATTGACAAAGGTCTTAAACACATCGTTTTGGTCAAAAAGTTGTTTTGGGCAGTTGTAAATCATGCTCTCCACCAAAATTTGATTTGGAATATAATTGTAGGTCTTTGAAAACAAAGCGTTGAAAATCTTAATCATATTCACAAACATATCGCCGCAGTCGTTGATTTTGGCGTCAAGATTCCTGAATCGGTTTCCAAAGTCAACTATGAGATATTTGTTTCTCATCTCGTTGTAGAGTTTAAACTGTTGTTTTGCGGTGTCAAAAATGGTTACAAAGATGTTCACTCTGACATTTGTTCCAAAATCGTCTTTTCCAATCATTGAAATCAGGCCAGGATATTCTGTTATGATTGACGACTCACTCAAATACATCGAAAGACACTGAACAAGGTCCTCTCTGAAATCTGAAATCTTGTATTTTTCGATGACATCAACGCTTCTTGGCTCTTCTTGATGCTTTTTCTTGTTTTTATACTTTTTCTTCCTGCCAATTCTCCAGGACGCCTTAAACTCTCTCCAAACATTTTTCCAAAAGTTTTTTGCCGTCTTTGAATTTGTCTCAATCTGAACATTGTCAACCCCAAGGAAATAGTCAAACTCTGACAACTGTGTATAAGCCCCCAAAATAATTTCATTTACGGGCTGCAAAACACACTTATCTGGTTGAACAAAAGGTGTTCTTTCAGATATGTCTTCAAGGGCATTTGTCACCAATGTAAACACAAAGTCATTTACATTTGAAACAAATGTCTCGTTGCTACTTTCACTAAAACCTTCAACCAGGTCTTTGTTGAGTTGAGTTTTCATATCACCTTCCTATTTTCTTTTGTTTTGATTGTGGTTTATGATGTAGCAAGCAAGGTCAACAAGTTTGTTTGAATAACCCCACTCGTTGTCATACCAAGCCACCAATTTAACAAATGTTGGGCTTAACATAATTCCTGCGTTAACATCAAAGATGCATGTTCGGCTGTCGCCAATGAAGTCGCTTGAAACAACCGCCTCGTCTGTCACTCCAACAATGCCAGCCATCTCGTTTTTGCTGGCCTTTTTCACTGCAGCAACAATCTTTTCATAAGTTGTTGGCTTTTTAAGTCTGCAAGTCAGGTCAACGACAGAAACGTTTATTGTAGGCACACGATAACTCATGCCTGTGAGTTTTCCTTTCAGTGTTGGGATGACTTCTCCAACAGCCTTTGCAGCACCTGTTGAGGATGGGATGATGTTTGCAGAGGCTGCTCTGCCGCCGCGCCAATCTTTTTTGCTTGACCCATCAACAGTAAGTTGTGTTG
>CANRLJ010000083.1 GCA_947631485.1 uncultured Clostridia bacterium
TGCTTATCAGATTGACGGATATGGCAAAGGGTTGTCTGGCTCTGGATTGGATGCTCAAAAGATGGAAATAAATGTTGTTGACAGCGCTTCCTCCTACAGCTTCACATACAACAAAGGAAACCACTACACTTTAAAGGTTGATGGAGTTCCACTTGAGGGTGATTTGACGCTGTATCAAGGAAGCAGCAGCAGACCTTTCAAATACACCATCGAAATTGTGCCAGAGGACGGATATAAGGTTGAGAGAATAAAATTGAGCACAAATCCAAACTATTTGCCTGTAAACAATCTGACCATCGAGATTGAAAATGTCAAATCAGATGTCACGCTGACAGTCGACACAATTCTCACTGAGGGAATAAGAGTCACATTTGAAAACTATGGCGGCAAAGTGTTTATTGATGGGCAAGAATTGCTGCGAAGCGAAATTTCTGTTGGTAGGGGAGAAAACATCAAGTTTTCAGTGGAAGAAAACATCGGATATAAATTTGACAAAGTGTTTATTGATGGCGAAGAGGCTTCTGTCGGAGAGGACGGACAATACAGCATCACAAACATATTAAAAAATGTCCGAGTTGTTGTTGAATTTGTTCACACAACATATTCTGTTCAAGTGCAAAGCGGGGTTGGTGGCATGTATTCGGCGCAAAGCGGAGACATCGACCGCGGAGACAGAAGAACCTTCACCGTTTCGCCAAGCAGTGGCTACGTGCTTGACTATGTGACTGTGAACGGAAAACAAGTTTCTGTTTCAAACAATCAATTCACAGTTGATGATGCAAGTGAGGACTTGGTGATTGTCATATCGTTTAAAAAGCAGCAGAAGGGCTTCCTTTCGGGCGACAGCATAGTTTTGGATTATTTCATCATCTTCATAATTCTTCTGGTTTTGTTTGGGGTTTCAAAGTTTGCTGTGTATCTTATCAGAAAAAAGATGCCACTTAAATAAAAATTTTCTCAAATAGTTTTGAAAAAATCTTTCAAAGTGCTAATATACAAATATGGAGGTTTAGATTTATGGGAACTTGGGCAATCATTTTGATTGTATTTGCAATTATAATCGTTTTGCTTGCTGTTGGGGTTGCAACTTGGGTGATTACAAGTTACAACAGCCTTGTAAAACTTAGAAACAACTATAAAGAAGCCTTTTCCGGCATGGATGTTTGCATGAAGAAAAGATATGACCTGATTCCAAATTTGGTGGAGACAGTCAAGGGCTATGCCAAGCACGAAAGCGAAACTTTGGAAGGCGTCATGAAGGCAAGGTCTGCATGTTTGTCAGCAGCACCAAATGTTGAAAATGAAAATCAACTGACTCAGGCTCTTTCAAAACTGATGGCATTGACTGAGAACTACCCAACACTGAAGGCAAATGAAGGGTTTAACAACTTACAACAGCAACTTTCAAGCATTGAAAATGAATTGTCAAATGCAAGAAAATCCTACAATGGCTGTGTTGAAATTTTCAACAATAAAGTGGAGAGTTTTCCTTCAAACTTAATCGCAAAGAAATTCAATTTCGAAAAAACAGAGATGTTTAAGATTGAGGATGAAAAAGAAAGGGCTGTTCCACAAGTGAAATTCTGATAACAAAAAACGCGTTTCAAACGCGTTTTTTTATGCAATTTTCAAATTTTCTTCATTTTTTATCGTTTTTTCTGCAAATTTTTGCTCATTTTCATGATTTTTTCCATTTTCTTGTTTTGTTTGTGAATCATATGCAACGGCTTTGTCCGAGTTTCTGTTGATGATCTGTGGCTCGCCTTTTGCTATTTTGCGAGGTGTGTTTTCAAGTGCAGAAACCTCGGCTGACACATCCTTGTTTTCTTTTTCTTCTTTTGTTTCTTCCACTTCGTTGACTTCTTTTTCTTCAAATTTTTCTATGTTGTCTTTTTCTTCAATCTTTTCATCTGTCTCTTCCTTGCTGACAAAAGTTGTCTGTTGGTTTATGCCATTGTAACCACCAAAACCCTTGTATGTGTCGATGTTTCTCATGTATGGTGCATATGTGTCGGTGTTTCTGTTTGGGTTTAACATGTTGTTTCCATAAAAACCATAGTTTCCGCCAAACCTGTTTGGATAAGCACCATAGTTTATGTTGTTTGAATTGAAACCATATGGGTTTGCTGGATTCATAAAGTTTCCGTTGTATCCATAATAGCCATTATACATTGGCATAGCACCATTTCCATATCCGTAGTTGATTGGTGCAACGCCGTTATTTAGGCGATTGTCTGTTTGATGCACTCTTTCTGGAATCACAACCGTTTTGCCACAGTTTGGGCAAACCTTTCCGTTTATTTCCTTTCCACATTCAGGGCATGTTGTTTGAGGAAGATAGGTGTCAATGTTTCTTTTCATATTGTGTCTCTTGTGGGTGACTTGCTTGTCCTCTTTTTCTTGCTCTTGGTTTGTGTCGTCAACAACATCCTCAACATCGGCAATATTATAGCCCAAAGATTTTTCATCTTGTGATGGCTGAATATACTGCTCAATTTGGTCGAGGGTGTTTAGGATGTTTTGATAGTAAGAAACTCTTGCGTTTGAATTGTTTGCCAATCGATTTAATTTTGCGTTTATTTTGTCTTGATTTTTGTTGTAGTTTTTCTTCATTGAACTGATGGATTTCACTGTGCTTGAAAGTTCGCTCTTTGAGTTTGAAACCGAGTTTGTGTATTTTGTCAGGTTGTCGGTCAGGTCTCTGATTGCACTTGCTTGCGCTTTTGACAGTTTCAATCCGCTTAGGCCGTTTTTTATTTTTGCCGTCTTGTTTAAGATGTCCATCTTATAATATTCCTCATTTGCAAGACTGCCTCTTGCAGACTCGGCACTCATGGTGCTGAACTGGCTCATGTCGTTTGTGCTTATGTCCGTTGGGCTTATTGTCTGCACTTTGCTGACAATGTTTGCAGTGTTATCAAGTTGGGTGGACAAAGAAGATATTGTTGCGTCCGGTTTTGCGCTTCCGCAGGCAGTAAGGGCGACACACATTGTTAGAGCCAGAGCTCCCAAGAAAAATTTTTTCATAATGACCTCCAAATAATTTCAATCTTAGAGTTTGTAGAATTTGGCGTTTTTATTCATATTTTAAAATTTATAACTCTTCTTTTGTTTATTTTCATAATTTTGGGAGAAAATCACATGAAGAGGTGCTTATGGAAGATGTCAAACGCAATGAGCAATACAACAAATATGTTGCCGCCAAAATTCCTAAAACGCATGCGTGGCCATCACTCTTCAATTCCTTTTGGGTTGGTGGGCTGATTTGTGTGATTGGGCAGGGCATCAACGACCTGATTTTGCTTGCCTTTCCAATTCTTTCTCAACAAACCGCATGGGCAATCACGCTTATTGTCCTCATTTTTATTGCCTCTTTTCTGACCGGCATCGGCGTTTACGACCAAATTGGAAAGTTTGCCGGTGGTGGCTCGATTGTGCCTATTACGGGCTTTTCAAACTCCATCACAAGCCCGTCCATAGAATTCAAAAGCGAGGGCATAATCTATGGCATTTGCGTGAAAATGTTTACTATTGCGGGGCCGGTCATCGTGTTTGGCGTCGCGTCAAGCATGGTCGTGGGGCTTATTTATTGGATTATTTCTTTATTTTAAAGGAGAGGGCATGAGCGAAACAATAAAATTGAAAAAACAGCCAAAAATCA
>CANRLJ010000084.1 GCA_947631485.1 uncultured Clostridia bacterium
CTTCTTCCTGTTTTGTCCCTATGTTGTATAATTTCAAGTTGTGTGGCTTTATCTCTGAATCTTCTCAATATTTTTTTCATCTCTTTCAAATCGCACATAAAAGCGGCCGACAAGAAGTCATATTTTGCCATTTTCAGATTAAGGTCATAGCCCAAATCATCCAATTTGCTCTTGTTCTTTCCGTTCTCAGGTGGGATGCTGTCATCGTGCATATATTCTTCAGATTTTATGTAAAACTCAAAGAGTTCTCTTTGCAAATCTGGGTCTCCGGCATATTTTGCAAGCATTTTTCTCTCGGATTGACCTAAACCTAAAAAGTCATCTTTCATATAAATTTCTCCTAATTTTTTATGTTTTATTTGTTGCTGTCTTTTGACTTTGTGCTTACGGGAGCATATGTCTTTTCAAATGCAGCATTTGTTATTGGATAGCAATCTTGTGGGTCGGCCGTCACACAGCCACCAGCAGTCACAAACCAAGGGTCTCCCCAAACGTTTACACAAACATTTGCGTTTATTCTTTTAAATGCAACAACATTTCCTTTTGGAACGGCTGTTGTTGGAGTGTAACTCAAATCTCCAACATCATATTTTGCTCTTGTTTTTGTTTCTGGTTGAAGATATTCCTCTCCATCTGGGTTTGTGATTATCACCATCCTAGAGCCGTCTTTATTAACTTCGCTGTCGACAACCCTTGTAACTTCACTGAAGGTGTATGCTCTGCCTTCGTAAATAACTCTTGGTCGTGTGTCAACAACTTCGCCTACTTTTGCGTATCTTGCCTTCACAGGAACAGTCTTTTTTGCATAAACAACTGGGCCTTCTGTTGCCTTTTCCAAGATTTCGACAGGGGAAGAAAATTCCTCAAATTCCACCTCAATGTCTGGATATTGGCTTGGGTCCACACTGTAAAGAGTTTTTTTGACAATTTTTCTGCTTGTTTCCATGATAGATGTCCTCCTTTTGACAGGATATATGATACCACAAATCAGCCAAAATGTCAATACAATGTAAGGAAGAGACAGTCATAAAGCCCGCATACTCTTCAAAAAGAATATTATTTTTGCGGGTTTAAACATTAAGCTGATGGGACTTTCTTTTTGAATATATAAACCATTTTATAAACCCGTAAACAGTGTTTACAATCATAGCAAATATTGTTATTAACATTATATAATGACCCAACGAAATATAAACAATAGTTTGGCACAGCAAATATGCCATCCACGCCATCCATTGTTCGGTATATCTTAATAAAATAAATATTCCATTTAAGATTTCAAAGATGTTGGAAAATGCAATTATATAAGGCAGGACCCCTTGACCAGCGTTGCCGGGTATTAAAGTTAGCAGGCTGCCAAGCCCACAACCAACCAAAACAATGCCAAACATCGTTAAAATGCTGTATTTGGTGGGCAACTTCCTTACCTTGGTAAGGATTGGTTTTTCTTCGTCTTTGCATTTGTTCCACCGAACAAATGTAATTAAATCCATAGGTATCCAAAACAGGCAACTTACAAGTGCGGTGCTGTAAAGACCCAAACTGAAATAAATGCAAGTGTCGGTTATTTCCACAAAAAACAGTGAAAAAATTGTCCAATAACGGCTTTGTTTAGAAATTAATATTTCACAAATTGGGCTTGAGATGACAGAAATAACAGAACAAACAACAAGAAAAGCATTTTCAGTGTCTTCCAACATAATGTTTGGAAACAAGACTATGGAAATTATCAATGCAATAATTGTCAAAACCATATATGATAGTTCAAAGGGCGTAATCGATTTTAAAAAAGAAATAAAATTTTTTGTTGGTTTATTAATCAAAAGGATTATAACACGATATTTATACATTGCAAAATGTTTTATCAAAAAATCCGCTTTCAATGATTTGCAATTAATTCAGTTCTTAATTTTTTGCTTTTTTCATAAAATGTTGTATGTTTTTAGCATTAAAAAGAAAGTGGATTTTGATTGTTTTGTGCACCTTGCTTGTCGTGGCAAGTGTGGTGGTGTATTTCACTGCGATAAGGCCGACCTTTATGCCAAAGGCGGTGCACACCATTGTGATTGATGCTGGGCATGGCGGAAAGGATGGCGGAGCGCTTGGGCATGACATCACCGAAAGCGAACTCAATCTCTCATATGCCAAAACACTGGAAAAAATTTGCCAACAATATGGGTTTAAGGTTGTTCAAACGCGTGAGGACATGAACGGCCTGTATGACCCATTTGCTCCAAACAAAAAGAAGAGCGAAATGGAAAAGAGAAGAAAAATAATAAACAAAAACAATCCTGATGTTGTGGTGAGTATTCATATGAATAGTTTCCCCTCTTCGGAGGCTCGTGGTGCTCAGGTGTATTATGCGGCGGGGTCAGAAAGCGGAGAAAGTCTTGCTGATTGTGTGCAAAAAACTCTGCACAACAACATTGAACATGCCAAAAACACTGCAAAAGTGGGCGACTTTTATGTTTTAAATGTCTCGCCATGTGCAAGCATACTTGTGGAGTGTGGATTTCTTTCAAACCCACAGGAGGAGGTGCTGTTGCAAGAGGCGGAATACAGAGAAAATTTTTGCTATCATCTTTTTTGTGGGATTTTGATGTTTTTCAACTATTCATAAAGCAATCTTCAAAAATCCCTATTTTTTGACAGGAACCAACAATATTTCATGTCACCTCTTTTTTGAATTTATTTTAAAATCAAGAAAGGTGTGATGTGTATGAAACTGAAAATCAACAAATATCTCTTCTTTTTATTGCAATTTTTGATATTTTTTACGCTTTTTTATGTTTTATTTAATTCAAGCGTAAACATGACCATCTTTCCATTTGCTTTTGGCATGCTGTTTGCACTTGCTTGGGCAAATCAAAAAGTGTGGTTGCTTGCACCGGCATATTTGGCTTCTGGAGTTTTGAACAGCCCCACTTGGCAATCGGCGGTCTGTCTTGTGGCAACTCTTTTGTGTTTGATTGTGCCATATTATGTGCACATTTTGTGTAAGAAAAACATCAAAAAATGGGAACTTTCACTTTTTGCCATAATTGGGCAGGCGGGTGAGATAAGTTTTCAAATCATAGGTGGACTTTCGCCTTTCTTGTCGGTTGCATACATCATTTTGGGGGTTTTGTTTCTGTTTGCCTGCATAAATGTCTTTGAGGCGTTTATAATCCGTGGATTTACAAACAAACTCACCTCTTTGGAGTTGGTCTCTTTGTTTTCCATCATTGCTGCGGTGTGTGGGGGTCTGGTTGTTTTAAATGTTGGAGACTTCTGTTTTTTAAAACTCTTCATGTGCTTTGTTTTGCTGCTGTTTGCATGTTGTTCGACATCACTTCTAACACTTCTTGTGGCATCCATCGCCGGAATTGGCACGCTGATTGCCACAAACAACCCTCTCTTTATGACGCCATTTATTGCTTGGGCTTTGGCGGCACTGCTGTTTAAAAAGCGTCACCGAGTTTTCATGGTGATTGCCCTTTTGTGCACAGAGGTTTTGATTGGTTTTTATTTCAAATTGTATTACTCCTTTGGAATTGTGCAAATCTTGCCCGTTGTGATTGGTTGCTTGGCTTTTTTCGTTCTGCCAAACGGATTCTGCAAAGAGGTGGCAGTGG
>CANRLJ010000085.1 GCA_947631485.1 uncultured Clostridia bacterium
TTTTGACAACGGACAAAACAGGCATGATTGGAATTGGTGTTGACTTTTATGGGCAGGACACCATTGCCACAATGAAGCAGGGGTTTGACCTTCCTTTGTTGTTGGTGGCAGTTTCGGTTTCGGTTTTTGTGTTGCTTGGCGTGGATTTCTTCAAGCCAAAAGGATATTTTGACGATTTGTTTGTAATAAGAAAAAATATTCTCATAAAAATTTTGTATTAAAGCAACTTTGTGATAAAATAATGTTATGGAAAGGGTATTTGATAAAATTGTCTTAGTTTCGCTCTGTGACAAGTTTACAAAAGAAGTTGGAAACGCTTTGTCACAAAGTTTAGGCATGATGTTTTGCGACACAAAAGACCTGATTGAGTATGAACTAATTGACAGAAAAGCCATTGAAACTCTTTGCACAAAAGAATACTTAAAAAAATCTGAAACTTCTGTTTTGAAACGAATTGCTTCCTTTGAAAATGTTGTAATTTCGATAAATTTCGACTATTTGACGCACAACATAAATATATTAAAACAAGGAAGCATTATTGTTTTTCTGAAATTGTCAAAAAATTATGTCAAAAACAATTCAGGAACTGTGGAATATATTTCCTATGAGGAAGCAACACAAAAACTGACACAAATTGCCACAGCGACAATAAACATCAGAAAAACTGAAACAAATTTTGTCTGTGAAAAGATTATAGACACACTTGGGGGGATTTTATGAATATAACTCAAAAAGCGATAAATTATCTTAAAGCACTCTCTGCCGAAACAATCACAAATGCCAAGTCGGGACATTTGGGAATTTCTTTGGGCGCATCATCAATTTTGTTTGCACTCTTCAAAGACCATTTGAATTTTGATGTCTCAGACACTGACTATTTGAATAGAGACAGGTTGGTGATGTCTGCAGGGCATGCAAGCGCACTGTATTACAGCCTTTTGACGATGTTTGGCTTTGATTTGACGTTGCAAGACCTAAAAGAGTTCAGAAGACTTGGCTCGAAGACGCCAGGACACCCAGAGATAAACACAACCGAAGGTGTTGAGGTGTCAACAGGCCCGCTTGGTCAAGGGGTGGCAAACGCCGTTGGCATGGCGATTGCAGAGGCGGTGATGGAAGAAAGATTTAACACTGTCGGCTTTGACATAATAAACAATCACACCTATTGTTTTGTTGGGGATGGCTGCCTTATGGAGGGCGTTGCGCAAGAAGCAATCAGTTTGGCAGGAAACCTGAACCTGAACAAACTCATTTTGCTTTATGACAGCAACGAGGTGACGATTGACGGCTCACTTAACCTTGCAAACAGAGAAAATGTTGCAAGAAAATTTTCTGCAATGGGGTGGAACGTCATACGCGTTCCAAGAGGAAACAACTATTTCTTCTGCACGCGAGCCATTGCCAGAGCCAAGAAGAGCAAAAAGCCAACAATAATAATCTTTCACACCACAATTGGAATTGGAACAGAAAAAGAGGGGACTTCGGCGGTTCACTCTGGAGTTATGTCAGAAAAAGAGCTCAATGAGTTTAAGCAAGAACTTGGCGTGAAGGAAAGTTTCTTCATCCCAAGCGATGTGAGAGAGTTGTGCATGGCATCAACAAGGCGAGGAAAGTTGGAACACGAAAAGTGGAATCAAAACCTCGCAATGTATTCCAGCACTCACCCAGAATTGTATAAATCCTTGATGGCGTTTTTTGATAGAAAGAAAATAAATATTGATAGGATATTAAAAAACATCTCAAAATATGACGGAAAGAGCCTGCGAGAAATAAATCAACACGCACTCAGCGAGTTGGCTTATCAATGCCCACAGGTGATTGGCGGAACGGCGGATGTCGGCCCATCGTCGCTTGCCGTCATTGACAACGCTGGCAATTTCTCCTATGGATATAGACGAGGCAAGAACATCCATTTTGGCGTCAGAGAACATGCAATGACTGCAATAACAAACGGCATTGCACTGTATGAAGATTTCATCACCTTTGATTCAACATTTTTGGCGTTTGCAAACTATGCCATCCCAGCAATGAAAATGCGTTGCATGATGAAAGTTCCTGTTATGTCATTTTACACTCACGACAGCATTGCAGTGGGGCAGGATGGCCCTTCTCATCAACCAATCGAACAACTTGCGCAACTGCGTTCGATAGTCGGAAACACTGTTTTCAGACCTTGTGACTATAAAGAATTGGTTGCGGGCTACACAAATTGCGTTAAAAACTATTTGCCAACCACTTTTGCACTCACCAGGCAAGTTGTTGGGCATATTGACGGAACGTCCTATGAGGGGGCTCTGTCTGGTGGTTATCTGCTTGAAAACACATCTCAAAAGCCAGACATCGTTTTGGTTGCCAGCGGCTCTGAGGTGGAACTTGCTGTTAAGGTTGCAAAGGAACTTCGCAAAAAATATCAGGTCAATGTGGTTTCGATGCCATCAATAGAGTTGTTTGACAAACAGACAAGTGCTTACAAAAACAAGATAATAAACAAGGATGCAAAACTTGTGCTTGCAATAGAGGCAAGTGATGACTATAAGTGGCTTAAGATTTTGGGAGAAAAAGGTGCTTTGTTTGGCGTGTTTGACTATGTTGGAAGCGGAACTCCAGAAGAGGTTGTTGAAAAGGCTGGCTTCACCGTAAAAAATGTTGTCAAATTTGCAGAAAGCAAATTAAAATCTCAAAAATAGACAAAATTCTTCAAAAAAAACCGTTATTTTCATAGCAACATAAAATTTTCACTTATAAAATATTATAGTGAGGTTTTATGTTTAAGAAAAAAAGTATCGTTTTATCTGGCACTTCAAATCAAGAGCAAAAGGCTGTTCTCACCCTTGAAGAAGAGGGCAGTGGGCTGAGAGGCATCATCAGACTTTACAACTTTTCGAGAGAGCCAAGTGGAATTTGCTCTTTGGGGATGTATGCAAATCAAAAAGTTTATAAAGCAGGGCTAAATTTCAAGTCAAGGATGCTTTATGAATTTTTTATTTCATTAAAGGAAATTCCGCAGAAGTTTTCTTGTGCCATTGTAAACTTTGAAAATGCACTTCCAAACGCCATTTTGTTTGGCTCTAGTGGGGGCACAGATGATGACATCTATGCAAGCATAATAAGTGAAATTTCGGCAAACAAGTCGGTGGAAAACGTGCAAAATGTGTTGGACAAATATGATTTGGATTTTGAGGAAGAAGAGAAGGAAGAAATCGAAAAACAGATAGATGCTTGCACAGAAAATTGTGCAAATTGCGTTTATAAAAAATATTTTTTCGAGCATGAGCAGGCAGTTGAAAAGGCAAGTGCCGAGGAAGTTGAACAACCTGTTGAACAGCCCAAAGAGGACTTGCAAGTTGAGGAAACACAAGAGTTGTTTTTTAACAGATTGAAGCCACAAATTGACAGGCTTTTTGACAACAATCCTGCTGAGGAGAAACTTCAACAACTTATTCCGTCATCAAAGTGGGTTAAGGTTGACTATGAGGACGATGGCGACTTCTTTGTTTTTGGGCTTTTGTATGACGAAAACGGAAATGTGAAATATGTCTGCTATGGAGTTCCTGCGGTGTTTGAGGAAGAGCCGCCGGAAGAACTTTCCGGCTATCCGAT
>CANRLJ010000086.1 GCA_947631485.1 uncultured Clostridia bacterium
GATGATGCGCACAAAAGGACAGCCAAAGCCAAAACAATCAATCGCAATGTATATAATCATGCCACTTATCTTTGGACTTTTCACATTTATGTACACAAGTTTGTTTGCAATATATCTGGTTGTTGGACAACTTGTCACAATGGTAACAACCCCATTGACAACACTTATCGTGAAGAAATGGACAAAATCATCCAAGGAAAAGAAAAAGGAAAAAGACGTTATTGAGGTAGATTACAGAAGAAAATAAATAAAAAGCCACACAAAATGTGGTTTTTTTATTGCAAAATATGGTTTCAAAACAAAAAAAACAGCCTTTTAGGGTTGTTTTTCGAATTTTTCTATTGGCATTTGTAAAGCCCAAGTATATAATATTGAGCGACCAAATGTATCAATTCTCCAACTGTAGGCTTGTCATCAATCGTGTATAAAGAACATTTGTACATGGCGTTAAGTTCGCCAAAAGATTTGAAAACATAGGTGTTTTCGATGGCATGACGCATGCATCTCTCAACAGTTCCAACTTTGCTTAGGTTATACTCAGCTGCAATCTTAGGATACAACTTCTTGCAAAGGCTGTGGAGGAGGCTTTCGTCTTGAATCACAAATTCAACTGCTTTGCAAAGATACTTAAACCCAACCATGTCGCAGCGAATCCCAATTCTTATAAATGTCAACTTCACGACTTTTCTCATATTTTCCAATTCTTCATTACTCATTATTTTTTACTCCCTTTAATCGAAAATTTTTTAAAATTTAAATGAAAAATGCAATAAAAAAGCAAAATTTTTGCTCAAATTTTAGAAATTATAGTCAGAAAACGATCTAAAAGATAAGAAATTCTCGACTTCATGATCAAAAATTCTTTTAAGCGTGAGAAGATTGTCATTAAGAACAATAGGAATCGTTTGGCATCCTTTTAATCTATCCGACAACATCTTGCAATCTTGGATATTCATAAATCCTCCTTTTAATGTTATTGCAAATTTGCCGAACAAAAATACTTGACACATGGTGTGCCATTAAAACCAAAGTTGATTCACATATTATATTATTAAGCAAAAAGCCGTAACAGGTTAATTAGCGTATGTTCTCTTTTAAGAACAATCTTATTATAACACATGTCTGACAAAAAGCAAAACGTTTTTACAATATTTTTCAAATAATTACAAATTATTTTGTAATAATATTGAATATAATGTCGAATAAAGGTTATGTTATCATAACTATTCAATTTGAAAAAAAAAGAGGTAATAAAAAACGCCTATCTCAGCAATTTAAAGATAGACGTTCTTTGTTTTCTTGATGCTCTTATTAAAACTCTTCGTTAAAAATTTGGAAATATGATTTTGGATGATTGCAAACAGGACATACTTCTGGTGCTGTGTCTCCAACATAGATGTGTCCACAATTTCTGCATATCCACATCTTTTTGGATGATTTCTTAAACACCTTTTTGTCTTTAAGAAGTTGAGAAAGTTTCTTGTATCTTTCTTCATGTCTCTTTTCAATCTCAGCAACAGCAGCAAATTTGTATGCTATGTCTGCAAAGCCCTCTGCTTTTGCTTCCTCTGCCATACGCTTATACATTTCTGTCCACTCGCCATGTTCTCCGGCTGCGGCATCCAAAAGATTTGTCTCGGTTGTTGGAACTTCGCCGCCATGAAGATATTTAAACCATATCTTTGCATGCTCTTTTTCATTGTCAGCCGTTTCTGTGAAGACAGCAGCAATTTGTTCATAACCGTCTTTCTTTGCTTGAGATGCGTAGTAAGTGTATTTATTTCTTGCTTGGCTTTCTCCGGCAAATGCTTCCATAAGATTCTTTTCTGTTTTTGTTCCTTTTAAACTTTTCATAACAAATAACCTCCATTGTTTTTGTCCCTATAATTATACAATACATACAAAAACCATGTCAAACAAAATCAAAAACACAATAAAATGGTTTTGTTTAAAAAATGTTTCACGTGAAACAAAGCAAGTCACTCAAAAACGAAATGTTTCACGTGAAACAAAAGGATGATGTAAAAAAAGATGTTTCACGTGAAACATCTTTGGTCTTTCTAGTTCTTTTTGTTACGTTTGTTGAAGTTTTGTAAGTCTTGAAGTGTCATTTCCCTTTTGTGAATCAAATCCAATATATCAGATATTCTGTCCAGATCATCTCTTGTGTAGTAATCTATATAAATTCTGCCCTTTGTGTCATTTCCAATCGCAGTGACCTTTGTTGCAAAGGTTTTTTGCATACGATTTATCAATTCCCGCAGTTCGAGGGATTGTTCTTCCCTAATTATTATCTTCTTTGTAGGATTTGTGTATGCCTTAACGGCTTTTTCCAAGTCTCTGACACTCAGGTTTTTGCTCACAACCATTTGTGCAAGTCTTAATTGTTCCTTTGGCTCTTCAATAACGACCAACGCTCTGGCATGCCCGGAAGAAAGCTTTCCTTTTTCAACCATATCGAGAACTTCTGGATACAGTGACAACAGTCTGAGTGTGTTGGCAACGTTTGACCTACTCTTTCCTATTCTTTCAGCAACAACTTCTTGTGTGAGGTTGTATTCGTCCATAAGTTGTTTGATTGCTCTGGCTGCTTCAATAGGATTTAAATCTTCCCTCTGCAAATTTTCAATTATACTAATTTCTTTGATTTGTTTGTCAGTATAATTTTTGATGACGGCAGGAACTGTCTGCAGTCCACAAAGTTTGGCAGCACGCCACCTTCTTTCGCCGGCGATTATCATATAATCTCCGCCAGGCTGTTTGTTTAAAACGATTGGCTGCACAATGCCGTGAACCTTAATCGAGGCCGCCAATTCCTTCAATGCTTCTTCATCAAAGTTTTTTCTTGGCTGGTTTGGATTTGCCTTAATTTGGTTTATGTTCACTTCCAAAACGCCGCCTTGGTCCTTTTTTGTAGTTATGTTATCATAACTTTCTGACCCAAAATCGCCGAACAGAGCGTTCAGCCCTCTGCCTAAACCCTTATTGTTCATTGTTCTCTTCTCCTCCAAACTTAATCTTTCTTACCTTTGAAATTTTCTTGAAAGGTGTGTTGTTTCTCTTCATGATTTCTTCTGCAAGGCTCAAGTATGCCTCAGCACCTTTTGAGTTTGCGTCATACAAAGCAACAGGAAGTCCGTGGCTTGGTGCTTCAGCAAGTCTTATGTTTCTTGGTATGGTTGTCACATAGACCTTTGTGTTGAAGAACTTTATTATTTCATTGCTGACCTGGTTTGACAAATTGTATCTCTTGTCTTTCATCGTCATGACGACGCCCTCGATGTCCAAATCTGGGTTGAGGTGGTATTTTATCAGCCTAATTGTGTTCATAAGTTGTGTCAGACCTTCCAAAGCGAAATATTCGCACTGAATAGGAACAATCACACTGTCAGATGCAGTCAGTGCATTTACGGTGATAAGCCCAAGAGAAGGTGGACAATCAATCAAAATGAAGTCGTAACTGCCTTTTATTTCGTCCAAAATACGTTTTATAACCTTTTCCCGCTGTGGAATTTGTATCAATTCAACTTCTGCGCCTGCCAAATCCACAGTTGATGGAAT
>CANRLJ010000087.1 GCA_947631485.1 uncultured Clostridia bacterium
GTCAGAAATCAAAACTATGAGATTATCGGCATTGCAAATGGGCAAAAGATTTTGGATTCTTTTGGAAAATATCTTATCGCCGGCGGAAAGCCAAATGTCTTTTTGGACAGTGTGAAGATTGAGGATATGCTTTCAAAAGTTGAAAACAGCGACTATTATGCTTTTGCAAACAAAGACATCACAGTTGAGCAGGCCTTGTCATTGTTTCATCAAAACTCAAAGTTGCTTGCGGTTTTGGTCACCGAGCATGGCGGAGCAAAGGAAAAGCCTCTTGGAATTATGACCGCTGCCGATGTCATCAAAATGAACAAGATTTTGGAAAATTACTAATTATTGTTGACAAATTTGCAGCCGAGTTGTAAAATGAATCTATCATTGTAAAGGCGTTTGAGAAAAGACAACATCCTATCTTTGGATTTTCAGAGAGTTGCGTTTTGGTGAAAAGCAATATGAAGATTTTAGGATTATCACTTTTCGAGCCGCTTTCTGAAAAATGCAGTAAGAAAGCCGGAAGTCCTCCGTTATGTGACAGGTGTGTGATGGCACGCTGAAAGGAACAAGTGGTTGGCCTTGAAGGTTCTTGTGACTTTCAAGGATTTTTTATATAAGGGAGAATAAGGATGAAAAAAGAAGTTGCCGTTCCAAATTTCATTGACATTGAAAAGGGCGTTTTGAAGTTTTGGAAAGATAACAAGTGCTTTGAGAAGTTGGTCAAAAAAAATGCTGGGCACACACGCTTCAGATTTCTTGATGGCCCAATAACAGCAAACAACCGTTCAGGGGTGCACCACATTTGGGGACGCGTTTTGAAGGACATGACAATAAGATACAACGCACTGAAAGGCAAGGACTGTCAATATCAAAACGGCTTTGATGCACAAGGGCTTTGGGTTGAGGTTAACATTGAAAAAGAGTTGGGGCTTAACGGCAAGCCAGAAATTTTGAAGTATGGAATTGACAAATTCACAAACAAGTGCATGGAAAGGGTGAAATATTTTGGAAACGAAATCACCAAGCAGTCAATAAGAGTTGGTCAGTGGATGGATTGGGACAACTCATACTACACAAACAGCGACGAAAACATAACTGCCATTTGGCATTTTTTGAAAAAATGCGATGAAAACGGATGGATCGTCAAAAAAAATCGTCCTATGGCTTGGTGTCCAAGATGCGGAACAAGTCTCTCAGAGCATGAGATGTCCTCGTCGTATCACGAAGTTGAACACACTGCTGTGTTTGTTAAATTGCCTGTTTTGGGCAAGGATTTTAAGATTGTTGCATGGACGACAACTCCATGGACTCTTTCTGCAAATGTGGCACTTGCTGTGAACCCAGATTTTGAATATGTCAAGGTTGACTTTGACGGAGAAAAAATTGTTCTTGGCAAAGACAGACTTAAAGTGCTTAAAAAAGAGGTCAAAATTCTTGAAACATTTAAGGGGAAAGACCTTGTCGGGTTGGAGTATGAGACCTGTTTTCCAGAACTTTCCGAGCAAAATTTTGTGCATAAGATTGTTGCTTGGGATGAAGTTGACAACACCGAGGGAACTTGCGTTGTTCACATTGCACCGGGCTGCGGAGCAGAGGACTTTGAACTTGGTCAATCTCTTGGACTTCCTGAAATTTGTCCAATAAACGAACAGGGTGTCATGCTTGAAAACACCGGTTTTTTGGCAGGCAAAAAGACGACAGATGTTGTTGATTTGGTTGTCAACAGACTTAAACAGGATGGGAAACTTTTGTATGCTCACAAATATAAGCACTCCTATCCTTTCTGTTGGCGCTGCAAGACAGACCTTGTGTATAAACTGATTTCGGCGTGGTTCATCAAAATGGATGAAATTCGTCCAATGGCGTTAAAGGCTGTTGAGAGCGTGACTTTCAAACCGGAATATGCCAAGAAGAGGATGACCGATTGGCTAAACAATATGGGCGATTGGAACATTTCAAGAAGCCGTTTCTATGGGTTGCCTCTTCCTTTTTATGTTTGTGAAAAGTGCGGAAAAGTGCATGTTGTCGGAAGTTTGGAGGAGTTAAGGCAAAAGGCGGTGGACCCAGAACTTGTTGACAAACTGCCAAATATTCACAGACCTTGGATTGACGACATAAAAATCAGGTGTGAGTGCGGCGAAGAGGTGTCGCGAATACCTGAAGTTGGAGATGTTTGGCTTGATGCCGGAATAACGCCATTTTCAACAAAGAAATACTTTACAGACAAAAAGTTTTTTGAAGAAAACTTTCCAAGTGAATATGTCTGCGAGATGATTGAGCAAATCAAACTTTGGTTCTATTCGCTTTTGATTATGAGCGTTGTGCTTACGGGAAGAGCGCCATATGAAAAGGTTGTGACATATCAATATGTCAAAGACGAAAACGGAAACGAATTTCATAAGAGCGGCGGAAACACGCTGGATGCAGAAGTGATTGCAGACAAGGTTGGGGCTGATGTTGTCAGATATTTGTATTGTTCTTCCAGCCCAACAAACGAAATGCGTTTTGGCTTCAACCTCACCGACGAGGCACGCAGAAAATTGCTGGGATTTTGGAATATCTACACCTTCTTCAACACCTATGCGGTGCTTGACAATCCAGACCTTGCACACTTTAAGCCACAGGACAAAGATTTGACCATTATGGACAAGTGGCTGATTGAAAGTGTAAACAAGTTTATAAAAGACAGTGACGCAAACTATGCTGACGACAAAAACTATGTTGTTGTTCATGACTTTGAGAAGCTGGTGGATGATATTTCAAACTTCTATATTCGGGCAAACAGAAAAAGATTTTGGAAGTCTGAAAACAAAAACGACCAAAGCACAGCATATTGGTGCTTGTATTTTGCCATAAAGTCAATCATCAGGGTGATGACGCCGATAATTCCATTTATGACAGAATACATTTGGCAAAACTTGGTCAGAGAAATTGAAAAGGATGAACAACTTTGCGTGATGTTGTCGGGCTATCCTGAGGAGATTTATGGAAAACACTTTGGACATGTTTTGGAGAGGGCAGAAGTTGCAAGAAACATCATGTCAACTGCTCAAAGATTGAGAAATGAAAATCAAATAAAGGTGAAACAACCACTCAAAACGATGTATGTGGCTGGAGGAAGTGACACAGTTGAGGTTTTGAAGGATTTTGAGGACATAATAAAGGACGAATTAAATGTCAAAACTCTTGAGGCAGTGACTGATGACAGCAAGTTTAATGACGAATATCTAACCGTCAACTTTAAAAATGCGGGGGCTGTGCTTAAGGGAGATGTTCAAAAACTTAAAACCGCTCTTCAACATCTTGACAAGGCGCAAACAAGGAAAGTGATGGAAGGCTATAGGAAAGGAAAAGTGTGCGTCGGCGAATTTAAAGATTTGGATTGCAGTTTGTTCAACCTTGAGAAAAAGCCTAAGACAGATTTTGTGATTGCTCACGAAAACGGAAACACTGTTGTGCTGGATATAAATTTGGATGATGGGCTTATCCTAGAGG
>CANRLJ010000088.1 GCA_947631485.1 uncultured Clostridia bacterium
TGGGAAGGGCAACCGCTTCTGGAAGGATTGAAATAAACTTAATAAACATAAGGGATTTTTCAAAGGACAAGCACAAAAAGTGTGATGATGAACCCTTTGGTGGTGGCGCCGGCATGCTGATGATGGTGCAGCCTTTGTTTGACGCAATTATGTCAGTTAAAAAAGAAAACAGCAAAATCATTTTTCCTTCTCCAATTGGAGAAAAACTTTCAGTAAATAAGGGGATTGCACTTTCAAAATGCGAACATCTGATATTTGTTTGTGGACATTATGAGGGGGTGGATGAACGCCTCTTCCAACTTTTTGACATCGAACAAATCTCCATCGGCGACTATGTGCTGACAGGTGGCGAACTTCCAACAATGGTCATAATTGACACTTTGGCAAGGTTTGTTGATGGCGTTATTTCAAGCGACAGTTTGACAAACGAAAGTTTTTCAAATGGGTTGTTGGAATATCCACAATACACCAGGCCACAGGAGTTTATGGGGCTGAAAGTTCCCGAAGTTTTGGTGTCAGGAAATCATCAAGACGTTGAAAAGTGGCGCAATCAACAAAGTTTGGAAAGAACAAAAAAACTTAGAAAGGACTTGTTGGAATAACAACATGTTGTGTATTATGCACTGCATACTACACTTTATTTGGGGGTTAAATGAAAATAAATTGGTTTCCGGGACATATGCATAAGGCACTCAAAGAAATAAGTGAACAACTTAAAAAAGTTGATGTTGTCACTTATGTCCTTGACGCACGCATCCCAATTTCTTCAATAAATCCAAAACTCTCCGAAATATCTGAAAACAAGCCGACACTTTATGTTGTAAACAAGATTGACATGGCAGACAAAGAAAAGATTGACAAAATTCTGCCAAAATTAAAGAAGAAAAACTCCGATTTTTTGCTTTTTAACAGCACAATTTCCGGCAAAAGTGATGTTTTGCTGAACAAGATCAAGTCCTTGGCAAAGGATAAGATTGAAAGATACAAACTTAAGGGCATAAAGCCAACAATCAGAACAATGGTCGTTGGGATTCCAAACTGCGGCAAAAGCACTTTGGTGAACAACCTCTGCAAAAAGGCAAAAACGCTGACAGGGAATCGTGCTGGCGTGACAAAAAGAGGGCAATGGCTGAGCGTTGGCGACTGCATTGAGGTGTTTGACACTCCGGGCACGCTGTATCCAAACATAGAAAATCAAGAGGTGGCAAAAAAGCTTGCCTTCGTTGGCAGTGTGAGGGATGAAATTCTGGACATGGTTGAACTTTCTGAGGAATTGATTTCAACTCTTTTGAAGTTGTATCCCAAAGAGTTTGAAAAACGCTATGGAAGTGCCACAACACTTGCTGAAATTGCCGCTTTAAGAAAGTTTGTTGGTGCAGGCGGTCAAGTTGACCTCGAACGTGCTGCAGCCAGCGTTGTTGATGATTTCAGAAAATGCAGAATTGGCAAGATGACGCTTGATTAAAGTTATGAAAATATAAGTTTTTGGTGGTGACATGTATAACAAAGACGTGACAAAGGTTAGAAACAAAATAAGTGGTGACAGCGGCGAAATTCAGGCTGCAAACTATCTTAAAAGCAAGGGCTATGTCATCTTTAAAACGAATTATAAAACTTCTTTTGGAGAAATCGATATCATTGCTCTGAAAAATGGCGTGATTGTGTTTGTTGAGGTTAAGAAGAGGGAGACCCTTGCTTTTGGAAGGCCATGCGAGGCCGTGGATTTTAGAAAACAGCAAAAGATAAGGCGAGTTGCGGAATATTTTCTTATGAAGACAAATAAGAGTGAAAACGATGTCAGATTTGATGTCATTGAGATTGTCGGCAACGAAATAACTCATCTTGAAGACGCTTTTTGAAATTTGCATCTTTTATTTTTAAAAATTTTTGAAAAACACTTGTATTTTTAATATATGATGTGCTATAATCGAAAAGACTTCGGATGTTCCGCTGTGGCACCGGCCAGTATGAGCATCATGTCGAAAATCTGAAAAAAGGAGATAAGTCATGAATAATTTGGTTAAGCAAATAGAAAATGAAGGCATGAAGGAAACTGTTCCTGAATTTTCAATCGGCGACACTGTAAGAGTTCAACAGAAAATCAAAGAAGGCGACAAAGAAAGACTTCAGGCTTTCGAAGGTGTTGTTATTGCTCGTAAAAACGGCGGAATAAGAGAAACTTTCACTGTAAGAAAAATTTCATATGGTGTTGGCGTTGAAAAATCTTTCCCTGTTCACTCACCAAAGATCGCTTCAATCGAAGTGATAAGAAAAGGAAAGCCAAGAAGAGCAAAATTGTATTATGTAAGAGAACTCACTGGTCGTGCTGCAAAGGTTAAATCAGCAGACAACAAATAAAAAAAGAAAAGACACATTTTTGTGTCTTTTTTTGTTGTTAAACTTTTTATTCAAGCACCAAGCCGCCATCAACAAACAAGGTTTGACCTGTTATGAAGGATGCTTTGTCGCTTGCAAGGAAATATATTGCTTCGGCAACATCTGTGGTTGTGCCCAATCTTTCCAATGGAGTCATGTCCGCAATTTCGTCCTTTTCCTCTGGGGTGAGGTTATTGTTCATCTTTGTGTCGATGAAGCCTGGGGCAACGACATTTATTCTGACTCTGAGATTTCCTAGTTCGCTTGCCAAAGACTTGCAAAGCCCTGTCATTGCGGCCTTTGTGGCGGTGTAAACGCTTTCGCACGCACACCCAATCTTTTCAGCAAAAGAGCCGACAAGCACGACGCTTGCAGGGTAGTGGTTCACCGTTTTGCGAGTGAAACTTTTGATGCATCTGATGGCAGACTTTATGTTCACTTCAAACAGGTTGTCAATTTCTTCGTCAGTAGCATCAAATATGAGTTCCCTTTTTTGCGCAACTCCGCTTGCAAACACCAAAACATTAAGCGAATCAAAATCTGACTCAACGGAGTCAAAAAACTTGTCAACGCTCTCTTTTTTTGTGAGGTCCAACTGATAATACTTTATGTCAACATCCTTTTTGGACTTTATTTCAAACTTGTTTTTGTTGTATGTAAGTGCCAAGTTGTAGCCATTGTCGGCAAACAGGCGGGCAGTTTCTTGCCCAATGTCACTTGAAGCACCAATTATCACAGCAGTTTTTCTTATCATTGTTTTCTCCTAATATGGCTCACTCGTCCAAGCGAGGCCGATGGCTGGGCCGGCATGTGTTGCAACAACAGGGCCAACTTCGCCCTCATATATTTCAAACTTTCCAAAGTCACTGCGCGCTTGTATGGTCTGCATAACCAATTTTCTGAAATCCTCAAACTGAGTTGTGTTTGCAATGTGCAAAATGAAAAGTCTTATCAACTTGTTTTCTGGTGGAATTGTGGCAAGCATTTCTTTTATGGCTTTTTGCATGCCAAAACTGTTTTTGTTTGAGAGTATTCCTTTTTTGAAAGTGACGATTGGTCGGATTT
>CANRLJ010000089.1 GCA_947631485.1 uncultured Clostridia bacterium
AGATAGGATTCGAACCTACGACCTTGTGGTTAACAGCCACCTGCTCCACCGCTGAGCTACTCCGGAATATTTAGGTTACTGCAATATATTATCAAATTTTTGCAATTATGTCAATAAAATTTACCAAAAAAAATAAATTTTTATCTGGTTGTTTCTTTCATTTGCTTGCGTTGGGTGGGGGAATATGGTATATTCAAAAAAGGAGAAAATTATGAAAAGAGTGTTGGTTTCCTTTGTTGAGGCGGGTATGGGGCACATAGTGACTTCTCAGGCAATAGTTGACGCCTTAAAGAATTTAAACGATGACAAAATTGAGATTGTTGCCAAAAATTTGTTTCACGAAAATGAAATGTTGAAAAAATATGAAAAATTTTTAATAGAACAAACCAAAAAAGCCAGTTCAAACCCACTGCACTCACGCACGCAGTTTATGGCTATGCATATTTTGGGTTCACAGAACACTTTGCGACTTGTAAACGGTGGAATTTATGCAAAATATCTGAAACTTTATATTGAAGAGTTGAAAAAGGTTAAGCCTGACATCATAATAGACAACCACTATTTCACCTCATATGCCTCAGTTTGCTATCGTGATAGGTGTGACCCAAATTGCAAAGTTGTCACCTATGACCCAGACAACAATGTTCACGGATGGTGGTGCAGACGCGTTGACAACTTTATTGTAAACAATCATGGGGCATATGAGGAGGCGCTTAGACGCAAGTTTGAAAAGAGCAAGTTGAAGGAAGTTTTCTTCATTACAAGAAAGGACATTGTAAATTTGAACGGCACAAAAGAAGAATACAGGAAAAGTCTCAATTTGCCAGCGGACACCTTCACGGTGAAACTTGCGGATGGGGCATATGCGAATGCAAAACTTAAGAGTTTTGTTTATGAACTTTTAAATGTGAAAAAGCCGCTTGTCATAATTGCCATCTGCGGAAGAAACAAACAACTTTTTGAAGAACTTTCTGCTTTGAAAATTCCTGACAACATAAAACTGATGCCATTTGAGTTTGTGGAAAGTTCACAGATAGGAAAACTTATCAAAGCGAGCGATTTGTTCATCACCAAGGCAGGGCCAAACGCCGCCCTTGACAGTGTGTTTTTAAGAACGCCTGTGATGATGAACTATTATGCCAACAGCGTTGAAAAGACCACCAAAGAAATTTTTGTTGACAGATATCACTGCGGAATCTATGAGGGAAACAAGAAAAAAGCAAGAGAATTTGTAGAAAAGTGCATCGACAATCCTGACATGCTGAAAGAGTTTGTTAAGAACGAAAAGCAGTTTGATAAGAATAAAAATGGTGCAGATGAAATTGCAAAATTCATACAAAAAATAACAAAAAAAGCGTAAAAAATTGATTTTTTTGTGAAAAACCAACATTTTTGTTGGTTTTTTATTTATTTTTGCTGTTTTTCTCTTGTTTGATATTCTACAGTTTGCCCCAAGTTTTATTTAATATATATTATATACGACTTATTGATATAAATTCTTACTTATATATTATGCTTCAAAAAGTTTGAAAAGTTTTTTAAATATAGTTGACAAAAGGCGTTTGGTCTGTTATAATGTGAGTGCTGTTATTTATGGGACGAGGCACAAGGTTACTAACGTCAAACCAGCGGCGGTTAGAGAATTTGTGCGGACCAGAGTTTTGGCCAAAGAAGCCAAAGCGTCAAAAATGACATTTTTTTAAGTCTTGCAGCGCGACACACACGGGGTAGTGTTCGAAAGTTTGAAAGTGGGACAAACAATCGAAGCGCCAAGTGTGCAAAATGCAACATTTTTGATTTAGAGATTACAGGAGGTATAAAATATGGCAACACAAAAAATGAGAATTAAACTTAAAGCCTATGAACACACACTCATTGACGAAGCCTGCAAGAGAATAATTGAAACTGCCGGCAAAAATGGTGCAAGAGTTTCTGGGCCAATACCACTTCCAACAGACAGAGAGGTGGTGACAATCATCCGTTCTCCACACAAAGACAAAGACAGCAGAGAACAATTTGAAAGCAAAACCCACAAAAGACTTATTGACATTTATAATCCAAGTGCCAAGGCAATCGACGCTCTTATGAAACTTGATTTGCCTGCTGGTGTTGAGATTAACATCAAACTGTAAGGAGGTAAAGAAAAGTGAAAGCAATTTTAGGAAAGAAACTTGGCATGACACAAGTCTTTACCGATGACGGCTTGGTTATACCAGTCACTGTTGTTGAGGCTGGCCCTATGACAATGGTGCAGAAAAAGACAAAAGAAACAGACGGTTATGCAGCACAAGTTTTTGCATTTGACCAAAAGAAGAAAAATGTCACAAAACCACAGAGGGGTTTGTTTGACAAAGCAAAAGTTGAGCCAATGAAAGTTTTGAGAGAATTTGACATCGACCAAAATCTTGAAGTTGGTGCAGTTGTTAAGGCAGACATCTTTGCAGAAAAAGACAGAGTTGATGTTTGCGGAATAACAAAAGGACATGGTTTCAGCGGTGTTATCAAAAGATGGAATCAACACAGACTTAAGATGACTCACGGAACAGGTCCTGTTCACAGAGAAGTTGGTTCTATGAGTGCAAACTCTTCACCATCACGAGTTTTCAAAAATAAGCACATGCCTGGTCAGTATGGAAACGAACAAGTCACTATTCAAAACCTTGAAATTGTTAAGGTTGACCCAGAAAGAAACTTGATTTTGATTAAGGGAAATGTTCCTGGGGCAAAAGGTTCGATACTTTCCATTAGACAGACTGTTAAGGCTGGGAAATAAGGAGTAAGAACATGGCAAAGGTTAAAGTTTACAACATGAAAGCCGAAGAAGTTGGAACAATGCAGTTGAAAGACGAAGTTTTCGGCGCTGAATACAACGAACCTCTTATTCATGAAGTTGTTGTTGCTTACAATGCAAATCAAAGACAGGGCAACAAGAGCACACTTACAAGAAGCGAAGTTCGTGGACACTCTGCAAAGCCTTACAGACAAAAAGGCACAGGCAGAGCAAGACAAGGTTCTACAAAAGGACCACAATTCAAGGGCGGTGGAGTTGTGTTTGCTCCAAAGCCAAGAGATTTTTCAAAGAAAGTCAACAAAGTTGCAAAACACACAGCACTTCTCTCTGCACTCAGTGCAAAACTTGCTCAGAACGAACTTGTTGTGCTTGACAAATTTGTTGTTAAATCTGGAAAGACAAAAGATGCTCAAAAGTTTTTGGATGCATTTAAGTTTGAAGGTTCGGTTTTGGTTGTTGGCGCAAACAACTCTGATGAAGATGTTAGAGCAAGCAGAAACATCCCAAACCTTACAACAGTTAATGTGGAACTCTTAAACACATATGAAGTTGTTTCAAACAAAAATCTTGTTTTGACACAAGAGGCTGTTAAATTCTTAGAGGAGGAGGCATAAAAATGGAAGCATCAGAAATCATCATCAA
>CANRLJ010000090.1 GCA_947631485.1 uncultured Clostridia bacterium
AAACTTGACGCGTGACCCTGAACTTCAAACCACAAACGGCGGAGTTTCTGTTTGCAGATTCACACTTGCAGTCACAAGAAGATTTGCAAATTCAGACGGCGAAAGAGATGCAGATTTCATCAATGTCGTCGTTTGGAGAAATCAGGCAGAAAATTGCCATAAATATCTGAAAAAAGGCTCAAAGTGTGCTGTCACAGGAAGAATCCAAACTTCAAGTTATGACGCACAAGACGGGTCGAAGAGATACACGACAGATGTTGTTGCTGATGAAGTTGAGTTTATAAGTTCTGCCAGAAATGGTGGTGACGATTCGTTTGCTCCTCAAGAGCCAAAGCAAGAAAAACCAAGTCAAACCGCCGAGTTAGAAGAAATTGACGATGACAGCCTTCCATTTTAGGTTGTCAAAAAAATAATAGGAGATAAAAATGAGTGAAGCAGTAAAGACCGAAGAAAAGGTCACAAAGAAATATCGTAAACCTGCAAAGAAAAAAGTTTGTGCTTTTTGCGTTGCTGGTGAAGACAAAATTGATTACAAAGATGTAGCAAAAATCAAAAAATACATCACAGAAAAGGGCAAGATTTTGCCAAGACGCCAAACAGGAGTTTGCTCTTATCATCAAAGAGAACTTGCAAATGCAATCAAAAGAGCAAGAAATATGGCACTTCTTCCATATGTTGGGGATTAAAAGGAGTTTAACATGAAAAAGAATACACATCCAGAATATCATGATGTAACAGTGGTTTGTGCGTGCGGAAACACTTTTAAAACAGGCTCAACTGTAAAGGGTGACACAATAAAGATTGATATCTGCAACAAATGCCATCCATTTTACACAGGAAAGAAGAAAGTTGTTGATGCAAGCGGAACTGTTGAAAATTTCAAGAAAAAATACAATTTGCAATAAAAAAAACAGGTTTAAACCTGTTTTTTTTGTTTGTTTTTTAGTGAACTTTTTCCACCATTGGCTTTTCATAAGGTGTTGGGCGAGCAGTGGCTTTCACAGTGTCAACGGTGCTTAATAAGGTTTTGATCTTTGCATCGTAATCGACGTTCTTTCCTTTTGTTTGTTTGACGAACTCCTCACATAAGATGTCTGTCAGATTTCTCTTAAACCAAAAGTTTGTAGGAACGGCTGGCAAACTGTCATAAAAGTCTTCAAGTGCATCACCAACAATTATGGATGTCAGTCTGTCAGAAATGTCCTCTTCAGACAGGCGGCTTCCTTTTGGCTTGGATATTTCCATAGACAATTTTTCGTTTCTTTCAAAAACTGGTTTGGCTGTTGAGACTATGTAGGTGCAAACATCGCCTTCAGTTTGTTTTTGTATTGTAAAGCCTTTATACATGCCGGATTTGATTGAATATTTTCCGTCTTCCTTCATTTTTGTAAATTCCATTGTAAACCTCCTATATAAAGTCATTTTAACATATCAAATTTGCATTGTCAACAGTTTATTTCTTCAAAACTATGGCAATAAAATTGTCATGGAAAAATTTGCCTTTCCTTTGCCAAATGGCGTTGTGGTGCAAAGTGGCGAAAAGAAAGTGGTTGCACAGGTTGTGGAAAGCGGGCAGAAAAAATTGAAATCCTTTGCCGACAAAAACAAAATTGTCTTTTTTCACTTTCCTTTTGCAAGAGGGTTGCAGATATTTTTTTGTGGACTTTTTTCATTTTTTACAACTTTTTTCGCATTTTTTAACGAAAATTCAAAGAAAAAAGATGGTTTTTTGAAATTTTGGGCATTTTTTATTGCAGTTGTTTTGGCTGCTGTGTTGTTTGCCGCTGTCGTTTTGGGATTTGTGCCAGCAAAACTTGCTTGGCTGATTGTTCCTTATCACGGAAGCAGACTTCTTCGGAATATGTTTGTTGCACTCTTTAAAATTATCATCTTTGTTTTGTTTGTGCTGTTGCTCCGACTTCTTCCAGTGTTTGAAGAACTGCTCAGGTTTAATTTGGCAATCGACCAAAGTCAAACGGATTTAAAGAAGAAAAAATACGTGTGCAGGCCGACCAATTTTTTTAATTTCCTTATTTTTGTTTTCATTTTGGACTTTCTTGTGGTAACATTATGTGGAGCAAACTTCGGTTTTATTTTCAATTTATTTTTCCATTTGGCAATTTTCTTGCTTGTTGTTGGCGGCTCTTATGAACTGTTGTTGATGCTGGAAAAGTTTTGCCCTTGGCTTGGCTTTTTGACCGCTTGGATTGTTTATGCAAAACCTTCAACAACGCACACAGAGACAGCATCCATTGCCATGACGGAAATAAACCTTCTTGTGTCGCAAAAGGAGAGAGAATTTATGGAAGATGAAAAAGGGCACTCCTTTTCTGTTGTGTATAATGAGGTCAGAAACAAATTGGTAGGTGCCGGCGTCACGGACAAGAGTGAGGCAGACTGGCTGATTGCAACAGTTTTAAACAAAAACCGTGCCGAAATAAAACTTGTGTCTTTCGTCACAGACAAGCAAGAGCAAGACATCATGAAGGCGGTTGCAAGAAGGGTTAAGGGTGAAAGTTTGGACAACATCTTTGGCTTCACAGAATTTTATGGGCTGTCCTTTGATGTAAACAAAAAAGTTCTCACTCCGCGCATGGAGACTGAAATTCTTGTCGAACAGGTTTTGAAGGCACAAAAAAACTTCAAAAAGCCAAAGATTTTGGATTTGGGAACAGGCTCTGGCTGCATTGCAATTTCACTGGCAAAAAACTGTCAGGCGGAGATTGTTGCCGTTGACATAAGCAAGGTTGCACTTGCAACAGCACAAGCAAATGCAAAGAAAAATGATGTTAAAATCGAATTTTTGTGTTCAAATCTGTTTGATGGCTTGAAAAGAAAGAGGAAGTTTGATATAATAGTCTCAAATCCTCCTTACATCAAGACAGACGACATAAAAAAATTGGATAAAAATGTCAGGGAGTGCGACCCAATCTTGGCACTTGATGGCGGAGAGGACGGCTTGCAGTTCTATCGAGAAATTTGCGAAAAAGCCCCATCAAGATTGTATAGCACAGGCATGTTGTTTTTTGAAGTGGGCAAAGGACAGGCGACCGCAGTGCGAAAAATTATGCGAGAAAACGGGTTTGAAGAAATTAAGACTGTCAGAGATTATAACAAAATAGAAAGAGTGGTTTATGGAAGACTTAAGTAAAGAACTTTTAGAAAAAACAGGAAAATCAAAGGCCAGATTTGACGAACTGACCGATTTGATTATGCGTCCAGAGGTTATTGCCGACAATCGCGAGTGGAAAAAACTTGTCAAAGAAAGAAATTCTCTTGAGGATTTGGCAAATGCTCACGACAAATTGCAGACATTTATGGACAATCTTTCTTCATGTCAAAAAGACCT
>CANRLJ010000091.1 GCA_947631485.1 uncultured Clostridia bacterium
AGACCCTTTTGATTATCTTAGAGACAAGATTTTTCATTGCTTGCACAAAACCATTTTGTTTTGCGTGCAAATTTGCAATGTCGGCTCTTGAATTTGTCAGATTTTTGAATTCTTCCTCAGAAAGAGGTCGTCTGGCAATCAAAAGTTTGCCCTTTTGAAATTTGCACGAGTGCAGCGAATTTATCATCTCTTCCTTTTTTGTCTTGTCGCTGAAAACATGCACCTCTTTTGCTTTTGTGTTTGAAAAGTTTTGTGCCAAACTTTCAGTTATGCCGACAAAGACCTCAACATCTTTCTTTGCGACACGGTTTATGAATTCATCATACTTTTCAGCATTATCCACAATAGGCAAGATTATATTTATCATTTTTCCACTCCTGAAATTTTTTTAAGGCGTCTTGCGTGTCTGCCTCCCTCAAAACTTGTTGTAAGAAAAACTTTGACAATCTTCACCGCTTTTTTTCTTCTTAAAGACCCCGGCAAACACAAAACATTTGCATCGTTGTCTTTTCTGGCAAGCATTGCCATCTTTGTGTTTAGGCAAAGCCCCGCCCTTATCTTTGGGTTTCTGTTTGCCGCAATGCTCATGCCAATCCCCGAGCCACAGATGAAAATTCCGACATTATTTTTGTTTTCCAAAACCTTGGCTATGCCAAGTTTGGCAAAATCAGGATAATCCACAGGCTCTTTGCTGTATGTTCCAACATCGATGGTAATGATGTTTTCTTGATTGAAAAAGGTCTTCAACTCCTCTTTCAAAAGATATCCGCGATGGTCACTTGCCATGATAATCATACTTCACCTCTCAGATTTTCGATTTTATTTAAAAGCAGTTCGACATTTTTTTCAATTTGTTTTGCGGTTTTTTCATAAACTTGCAAGTCTTGCAAATATGGGTCTAAAACCTCTCCCGCAAGGTCGTTGAAACTGATGACTTTTTTGGATTTTACAAACTTTTTATGATCGTCAGTAACAGTCACATATATGACATTTGGTTTGACATCCGAAAGCAAAACACTTTTTCTTTTTCTGCCGTCATAACCAAGTTTTTTAAGCACCGTTCTTGCGTTTTCGGTGATTTGACTTCCGTCAGCACGCAGTCCTGCAGAAGAAAATTTGACATCCTTTATCTTCTTGTTTTTTGCCATTTTTTTTGCTATTCTTTCGGCCATAATCGAACGGCAAGTGTTTCCTGTGCAGACGAAACAGATTTCAATCATGAGAATATTATAAAACAAATAACAAAAAAAACAAAACATTTTGTTGTTTTGTTTTCAAATTTTTGAGATTATTTTATGGCAATCTTTTTTGGCTTGTAGAGTTTGTCCAAGTTATATTTTTCTCGGACTTTAGGCAAGAAAATATGAAGAGTCAGATTTTCAAAATCAAAGACAATCCACTCGCCTTTAAAATATCCCTCAATTTTTTCGGTGTAGCCATATTTTTCTGCAACAACATCGGCACACTTTTTGCTGTCTGCAACCTTGTTTGAAGTGCACAAAATGACATATTTTTCTGTTTCTGCATCAGAGAGATTATAAACAGAAATGCTTTTCATCTTGTTTTCTTGCAAAAGAGCCACCAATTCCTTAATCTTTGCCATGTAAAAATGATAACAATTTTTTTTGCCTTTGTCAAACATTTCTCGTGATTAAAAAATATTTATCTGGCAAAAATTATCAAATGAGAAAGTTAAATTTTGTTTTGCAAGAAATTTTAAAAGTTTGCCTTTTGTTTTTGTTTTTTTTCGTTTGGTTTAGATATCTCTTCAAAAGAAATTTGCCTGTGGCAATAATTGTCAGCCTTGCAACAACCCTCATCGTCTATGCCATTGCGTGCTTTTTTCTTTCCAAAAGAAAGGCAAAACTTGGCATGAAGATGAAGGAAAAAGAAGAGGCTGAGGACATGTTTCTTTCGCTTGCATGCAGTGACAACTACATGGATTTTTTCGAAAAGTTGGCAAAGACAAAGCATCAAAACACAGAAAGACACAAGTGTTTTCTGACAATCAAGCACCCGGAAAATGTCAAGACGCTGCTTTATGCCGACATGTCTTTTGAAGGGCTGACCTGCGACAAACTTATTGAAATTCACAAGAAAGTCAAAAGCCAGCAAGCAACAAAAATTGTCATTGTGTGCAAAGAAGTAGCCGACAAAATGGTCTTTTCTTTGGCATCAACTTTTAAAGAAAAGTTTTTGATATTGGACGAATACAGCACCTACAATCAGTTGTTCAAATATTATGGCGTCTACCCCGAAATCACCAGAAGATGCAACACACAGAAAAAACTTGACTTCAAGGATTTTGTTTCATATTCCTTCAACAAAAAAAGGACAAAAAGTTATTTGCTTTCTGCCCTTGTGCTGATATTAAGCAGTCTGTTTATTCGGATGACAATCTATTATTGCATAATTGCCTCCGTTCTTGTCGTCTTTGCCTTGGTCTCTCAGTTTAATCCACGCTTCAATTCGTACGAAAACAAGGAAATTTTAGGACGAGATTAAACCGCCTTTTTGTCCTCTTGCTCCGCCTTAATCAAGGTTGGTGCGTCGCCTTTTTCGATGAAGCCCTTCGTGATTACAATCTTTGAATACACATTTGGGTCTGGCAAGTCAAACATAAGTTCAAGCATGCGAGTTTCCATGATGGTTCTTATTCCGCGAGCACCTGTTTTAAGTTCTATTGCCTTCTTTGCAATAAAGTCCAAAGCGTCGTCCTCAAATTCAAGGTCAAATCCATCAATTTTGAAGAGTTGTTTATACTGTTTGACAATGGAATTTTTTGGCTCAACCAAAATCCTCTTCAAAGCAGTTTCGTCCAAGTTGTCAAGCCCTGTCACAATCTGCAATCTTCCAACAAATTCTGGAATCAGTCCAAATTTGATAAGGTCATCTGGCTGAACATCCTTTGAAAAGTCCACCTTTGCTTTCTCTTCTGAGTTTTTGACATTGGCGTTGAAGCCAATCGAAGAGGATGACAAACGCTTATGAATAATGTCGTCAAGCCCAACAAACGCCCCGCCGCAAATAAACAAAATGTTTGTGGTGTCAATCTGCAACATCTCTTGATGTGGATGTTTTCTTCCGCCTTGAGGTGGAACACTTGCAACAGTGCTTTCTATGATTTTCAAAAGCGCCTGTTGAACGCCCTCGCCGCCAACATCTCTTGTCAGTGAGCGATTTTCACTCTTGCGAGAGATTTTGTCTATTTCATCAATATAGATAATACCTCTTTGTGCCCTTTCAATGTCAAAATCGGCATTTTGAATAAGTTTCAAAAG
>CANRLJ010000092.1 GCA_947631485.1 uncultured Clostridia bacterium
ACTTACAATCTCTACTATTATGCACCTGTCAAACTGGAATACATAGTCAATGAAACTCCAAAGACGGGAAAGGCCTTTGTTGGATTTGTTCTTGGGGATGGTGAAGGTGACAGAAAATACATGACCGTTGATAAAATTTGCAATTTCAGTTTCAGCCCAGTGGAATATCATAAAACAATCAATAAAAATGTTGACAGAAAGCCACCAAAGGATAGGAAGATAATCTTTACTTATGTTGATTATGACTTTGCTGAAGCAACAGAACCTGACCTTAAGAACGGCGTATATCAAGTTGATGATGTCAATGACTTGCTTTGGATGAGTTTAAACATCGGTGAACGCGACGGCTTTAAGGGGTGTTTGTTTAAGCAGACGCAAGACATTGACATGCAAGGCAAAAAGTTTTTGCCTATTGGTTTCTACACCGCATTTAAGGGAACTTATGATGGCGGATTTAAAAAGATTTTAAATCTCAGTCTTATGGGTTTTGACGGAAATTATCAAAACAACATCTCAAACATGGGCTTGTTTGGACGAACCGATGGGGCAACAATTCAAAATGTCATTGTTTACAGCGGAAATGTGTCAGGCTATGGCAATGTTGGGCTTGTTGTTGGAAATGCAAAAAACACCACATTTAGAAATGTCAACAACTTTAATGCATCTTTGACTTTGAGTGAAGTGAAACATTACACAATTTATGCCACAGAGATAGTTGAACAAAGTGACGATGGCAACTATAAAGTCAGAAGAAACTTTGCAGCGCTCGTTGGAAACTCTGATGGATGCACATTTGTGGGCTGCTCTAATCGGGGAAAAGTTTCAGAAGGAGAGGGCACTGGTGCACAAAATTTGGCCGCACTTGTAGGGCATGGCGATGCCGACACAGAAATTGACCAATGCTTTAGTGAAAACACTCTTGCCACACTTGTAAATGGAATTACACCAACAAACTCTTATTGCAATGATACCTATCCTGATGACACAAGCAACTCCACAATTTGGGGAGAAGTTGGTGGCAAAAAAGTGTTGAAGATATTCTATTGGCTATACGGCTAAAACTGCGCTGATGGCTTGTTTTGCCCTTAGGGGCAAAATCTACGCTTTGACGCTTGTTTTAGCCGTTTTTGCCCCGGATGTAAATCGCACTACGTTGGCGATTTAGGGCAATCGTTTTTGTGAAGGTGGGTCTCTGCTGGCCAAATTAAACTGCGCTGATGGCTTGTTTTGCCACAAGTTGCACAATCTTATTTTTCTATTAAAAACGGTCGGCATGGCCGTTTTTTTTGCATTTTGTGTGCAGTTTTGTCATATCATGTCTTTATGAAAACTGTTTTTTGGACTTTTAATGGCAGGCGCGCCATTGTCAATGTCTTGATTGTTGTTATGCTTGTGTTTGCCTCCTGCATGGCTGTTTATGGGGTTGGAGCAAACTCGTCAAGCAAGATTTACAACGGGGTGTATTACAGTGGAGATGAAAATTCAAACAATGTCTCCCTTATGATAAATGTCTATTGGGGGACAGAATATCTTGATGACATGTTGGACATCTTGGAGGAAAATGATGTAAAAACCACCTTTTTTGTTGGCGGAACATGGGCGGTTAAGGAAAGTTCGATGCTTGAAAAAATCTTTAAAGCGGGGCATGAGATTGCCAACCACGGCTATTATCACAAAGACCAAGGGAAAGTTTCTGCACAGCAAAACCGCGAGGAAATTGAAAACACTCACAAACTTGTGAAGGGGCTCATTGGCGTTGACATGAATTTGTTTGCTCCGCCAAGCGGCTCATACAACAAAAAAACCGTTGAAATTGCCTCCGAACTTGGCTATAAGACCATCATGTGGACTGAGGGCAGAGACACAATCGATTGGAGAGACAAGGACAGCAACCTCATCTATCAGCGGGCTGTCAGAAACTGTAAAGGCGGCGACTTTGTGCTTATGCATCCAACAGAGGCAACCAAAAATGCTTTGGACAAAATCATCAAAACTTTAAAATCGCAGGGGTTTGTTCTTACAACCGTCAGTGACAATTTATCTCAAAATTAGTTGTTTTTGCCCCAAATATGTTTGGCTATTTTTGTGTTTTATGTTACAATTATCGTGTAATATTCTACTTGAGATGGCTGTTTATAAATTGAGTTCAAATAAAAAAAATAAGGGCACACGCAATGTCAAAAAGATAGTCGGATTTTCTTTGATTGCTGCGGCATCAGTCGTCTTCTTGTTTTTGACAGGCATTGTTGGGCCTTTGCAAACCTTTCTTTTGGGCTTGTTTGGCGTGTTTGGATTTCCTCTTTGCATCGCCATGTTTGTTGTTGGACTTGCACTGGTGAACAACCGCAAATATGTCATGTCGGCAAAATACACCGTTTGCCTTGTGCTTTCAATCTTCTTCGCTCTTTGCATCCTGCAACTTGCCATTGTGGGCGGAAAAAACAACCTTGCTTTTGGCGATTACTTGGCGAAAAACTATCTAAACAAGTGGACTGCTGGCGGAATTGTTGTCGGATTTTTCACATCAATCTTGCTTTATGTTGCAAGCATTTATGGGGCATATATAATAAGTTGCGTTGGGCTTATCATTTCGGTGGCTCTTCTTCTTGACAGCCTTAATTTCCTGAAGAGGGAAAAGAAGGAGTCAGAGCCTGTTTCAGTTCAGATTAAGGACGGCAAAAAGGCCGATGCCGCAGACAAAAAAACATTTGAAAGATTGCAAAATGCTCCTAATGTCGTTTTGGAAGGAAACTTGCAAGAACAAGAGAAAAAAGAGTTGGAAAAACCCCAACTGCAGCCTCAAAAACCTCTCACTGCAAAGCAAATTTTGGGACTTGACAAAAAGCGAAACGACGCATATGAATATCAAAATGTTCAACAAAAGCCACAGCAGTCCGTGAAGACGGAGGAATACAGGCCAAGATCTCTTAAAGAACAGATCTTGACGCCTCCACAAATTGATATTGACGAATATTTCAAAGATATAAGGCAAAACAATGCTCCACAAAAGCAAGAGGTTGATTCAAATATTTCTGCGCTGAAAGAGGACGAGCCTGTTGAGGTGTATCACGAGGATGAGTTTAGGGCGGACGTTGCACCTGTCATCAGAAGGCCACTTCCTGAGGTTAAGGCGGAGGAACTCGTGGGCGCTGCTGACAGCATTTTGAAAGAGGCAGTTGAGGAAGAAAAGAGTGAAAATCCAGAAATTTACACAAACCCAGAACAAAACCTT
>CANRLJ010000093.1 GCA_947631485.1 uncultured Clostridia bacterium
GTGAAAACCGCACTACGTTGGCGGTTTTGCGCAATCGTTCCTTTGAAAGTTGCTCTTCGAAGTAAACTGCGCTGAGGGCTTGTTATCGACTTAATTATGACAATGGAAGATATATTCAAGAGTAAAAGTGTGAATTTTGACAGGTTGAAAAAATTTGGTTTCAAAAGAACCAAAGATGTTTTTGTCTATCAAAAGGACATTTTGGATGGCGATTTTGCTGTTGTAGTGGAGGTTTCTATTGACGGCAAAGTTTCTGCCAAGGTGTTTGACAACGGCACGCAAGAGGAATATGTCCTGCACCTTATGAAGGATGCCGTTGGAGAATTTGTTGGAAGTGTCAGAACTGAGTTTGAAATGCTGCTTAACCAAATTTCAGATAGTTGTTTTGAAAGGGATTGCTTCAAGTCAAAGCAATCTAAGGAGATTATTGAATACATCCGAAAGACCTATGGTGACGAACTTGAATATCTTTGGGACAAACTGCCGGAGGCGGCGATTTGGCGAAGAAAGGACACTCAAAAGTGGTATGGCATTGTGATGATTATACAAAAGAAGAAACTGGGCTTTAAAACAGAAGAACTTGTTGATGTGATTGACCTGCACACCGACCCCAATTTAAATGTCGTTGATGGCAAGACGGTTTTTCAGGGCTATCACATGAACAAAAAATATTGGATAACAATTTGCCTGGATTATTCCGTGCCAACAGAAAAAATTGAAGAATACATAGACCTAAGTTATCAACTTGCAAAGAAGAAAAAATAACAAAACAAGCGATTGCTTGTTTTTTATTTTCAAACATTTGCCTGACAGAGTGAAATATGATAAAATGAATATGTCTAAAAAGAGAGGAGGAAGCATGAAGAGAGTTGTTATTGAAGGAAGCCAATGGGGTGACGAAGGAAAAGGGAAAATCACTGACTACTTTTCCGGCAAAGCGGACGTTGTTGTCAGATTTCAGGGAGGAAACAACGCAGGGCACACCATCGTGTTTGATGGCAAAAAATTTGCGGTCAGACTTTTGCCTTCTGGGATTTTTCACAAAGGAGTTGTCTGTGTTTTGGCGTCTGGCATGGTCATCTCTCCAAGCGGTTTTTTTGAAGAGGTTGACGCCCTTAAAAAAGCAGGGATTGATGTTTCTCGTATAAAGATTTCAGACAGGGCAAGCGTGCTTTTGGACTATCACAAACTTTTGGACGGGGCAAATGAAAGGGCTCTTTCAGGAAACAAGATTGGCACGACAGGAAGAGGCATCGGCCCATGTTACACAGACAAAGCAAGCAGAATTGGTCTGAGGATGTGTGACCTTTTGGATGCAAAGACTTTGAGAAAATGTTTGGAAAGGACATTGCAGTTTAAGAACAGAGAACTTAAATCATATGGGCTTGAGCCGGTGGATTTTGACACGATGTATAAAGAGTGCTTAAAATACGGCAAGAAATTGAAGCCATACATAACCGACACATCTGTCTTTTTGCAAAATGAAATCAAAAAAGGAAGCAAAATTTTGTTTGAAGGTGCACAAGGTGCAATGCTGTGCCTGACACACGGCACATATCCATATGTGACATGCTCTTCACCAATGTCAGTATCCGTGCCACTTTCATGCGGAATTCCTCCAAGAAGCATCGACTATGTTTTGGGCATTGCAAAGGCATACACAACAAGGGTTGGCGAAGGGCCTTTCCCAACCGAACTCTTTGGCGCTTTTGCGGATGAACTTCGCGAGCGCGGACACGAATATGGAACGGTCACAAAGAGGCCAAGGAGAATAGGCTGGCTTGACATAAATATCCTAAATCACTGTGCAAGAATTTCGGGGGTTGATGGCTGGGCGCTGACACTTTTGGATGTGCTGACAGGCGTTGATAAAATAAACATCTGCGTTGGGTATAACTACAAAGGCAAGACTGTCACAACAATTCCTGCGACACTCGAGGAATATCAAGCATACAAGCCAATCTACATTACGATGGATGGCTGGAAGAAAGACATTTCAAATGTAAAGTCCTTTGAGGAACTGCCAAAAAATGCACAAAAATATCTGAAAAAAATTGAAAAACTGACAAATGTTCCAATTGCACTGTTTTCAGTTGGTCCAGACAGAGAGCAGACGGTGATTTTGCACGACCCATTTGAAGATTAGTTCCGACAAAATCCGACATAACTTTTTGATTTTTTAAAGTGAAGTTTTTGATTTGTGACACAAAAACTTTACTTTTTTTCTGCAAGAGTCTAAAATATTTTAGGTAAAGGAGAGATTATGAAAATTAAACCAATTTTTGATAGAGTTGTGTTGCTTCCAAAAGAGGCAGAAAGCAAAACTGCAGGCGGAATTTTCCTTCCAGCCGCTTCGCTTGAAAAGTCACAAATAGGCAAAGTTGTTGCCGTTGGCGAAGGTGGATTGGTGGACGGGAACCAAGTTGAAATGCAGGTTAAGGTCGGGCAAGAGGTGTTGTATGCAAAATACAGTGGCACTGAGTTTGACTTTGAAGGAAAAAAATATGTTATTGTCAAACAAAATGACATTTTGGCCATTTTGGAATAGGAGGATTTTATGTCAAAGATGATTTTGCAAGGAGAGCAAGCCCGCAAGGCACTTGAAACAGGTGTCAACAAACTTGCGGACACAGTTAAGATTACGCTTGGCCCGAAGGGAAGAAATGTGGTGCTTGGAAAGAAATATGCCCTTCCACTCATCACCAATGATGGCGTTACGATTGCAAAGGAAATAGAATTGCAAGACCCTTATGAAAACTTGGGGGCAGAACTCATACGTGAAGTGTCAGTAAAGACAAACGATGTTGCTGGTGACGGAACAACAACGGCATGCGTTTTGGCGCAGGCAATCATACGCGAGGGTTTGAAAAACTTTACAGCTGGAGCAAATCCAATCATACTTAAAAAGGGCATTTTTAAGGCTGTTGATGTGGCTTGTGAAGAATTGAAAAAACTTTCAAAACCTGTTTCAAACAGCAAAGACATCGAGCAAGTTGCATCAATTTCTGCTGGCGATGAAGAGGTTGGAAAACTAATTGCAAAGGCCATGGACAAAGTGGGCGCTGATGGGGTTATCACCGTGGAAGAGGCACAGACAATGCAGACAGAACTTTCTGTTGTTGAGGGCATGCAGTTTGACCGCGGAT
>CANRLJ010000094.1 GCA_947631485.1 uncultured Clostridia bacterium
GTTCGTGCCTTTTGTCAAAATCCAAGCGGCTTTGTTGCCACGGAGGTTTATGACAATGCGCTGACGCTCGTAAATGGGCACAGTTATTTTGACAAGAAAAGCACAAACACCAATCTTGCCATTTTGGTTTCGCACAAATTCAACAATCCATTTGACCAACCAATTCAATATGGCATAAATGTTGCTGAAAACCTCAATCAACTTGGTGCAGGCAACATCATTGTTCAAAGGCTTGGCGACATCTACAGAGGAAAGCGAACTTGGGATTATGAACTGAAAAACAACAAGGTTGTTCCAACATTAAAGTCGGCAGTTGCCGGTGACATCACTTTTGCACTTGGCTACAGAACAATGACGGACATTTTGCAGTTTATCAGAAGTGTGGACAAGGTTGTTGAGGGCTTTGCAAACCCAGAAAACTTGTTGTATGCACCAGAAATCAAATTTTACAGCAATGAAATAATTTTGGACAAGCATTTTCAGACAAGTGTCAAAAATCTTTATGCGGTGGGCGACGGTGCTGGGCAGACGACTGGACTTATTATGTCAAGTGCGGCAGGCGTGCAACTTGCAAGGTTTTTGGAAGAAAAATTCTAATTTGTGGAGGAGACATGGCACAAGAAAAAAGAAGAAGAGCAGCAGCAATCATTTTGATTGATGGAAAAATTGTTTCGATGTATCGTGAGTTTGGTGGCAGACAATACTACACTTTTCCTGGCGGTGGCATGGAGAAGGATGAGGACGAAAAAGACTGCGTTGTCAGAGAAGTTCAGGAGGAGTTTGGTATGACAGTAAAACCAATTAGAAAACTTTACACATATGAGGACGAAAAAAGTTTGGAATATTATTATCTTTGCAGATGGGTTTCTGGCGAATTTGGAAGTGGAACGGGTGAAGAATTTCAGCCGGACAGAAACAGAGGCATCTACAGACCAACACTTATCAAGGTGTCTGACATACCAAATTTGACACTCTATCCAGAAGAGGTGGCAAAAACTCTGACAGCGGATTTTTTGAAATTTGGCGACAAATTTGACGCAAAACAGAAAAAGATTTTTGGCCACAGAATTTAAAAAAATCCAAAAAAATGCCAATTTTTATTAAAAAATCATAAAAAATAATAAAAAAATCAATTTTTTTGCCCAATTTTTTGCATTTTTGTTATTTTTGTGATTTTTTTATTTATTTGAAAATTTTGTTATTTTTCTTGGATTTTTGTTGTATTTTGTTTATAATATTTATATGAAGAAAATATTGTCGGGTGTTTTGGCTGTGTTTATGTCCATGGCTTTGGCATGTGGATGTCTGCTTTTTGTGGGCATTTTTTCGGGCGATACCAGCAATCATCACACAGAACAAGTTGATGACTATAAGGCAAGAGGAGATTGGCTTGATTTCACTTCAGACAGCATGGACGGACAGGGCACGGAGGATGCCCCTTATGTCATTTCGTCACCGGGCGACTTTGCACTTATGGCGGCACAGATAAACGAACGAAACGAAAACCCTGTTGCAACCATCTCTGCAAATGGTGAAGATGGCGTTCCTTATTACGAACTTAATTCTGACATAGACCTTTCTGCACACAACTGGACACCAATCCCTTTGTTCAATGCACACCTAAACGGAAATGGACATGCTGTTGCATTGGCGTCGCAATATGTAAACCAGACCTTCCATAGATATGAAATTGCAGAAAAGAGCTCGTCTTATAACTTGGCTAACATCCCAAATGACGGCAGTAGAGACTGGATGGGTTATGACAATGGTAAGCAAAGCGCGGAAATTGCTGTTGGTGGGTTTACAAACTTTTTGGGTCGCAGCGGCACAATATCTGAAACAGAGTTTTCAGGCTCAATATACTTGGAAGATTCTTTGAAATACAGCAATGAGTACGGGTACTCAAATCTGACCAACGCCACCTTATACCTTGGTGGTGTTGTTGGTCTTGCCTTCAGAAACGAGAATTTAAAAAATATCAAAAGCTCTGTTAGAATCACATCAAATTGGTTTACCGATTCGACGGAAGCCTCCGACAAATACACTGGTGCGGGCTTTGAATTTAGTTTTGTCTATATTGGCGGAATTGTGGGGGCCATGGAAGGAAGCACAATAAGCTCTTGTGAATGCACGGGAAATATATATTACAACCAACAAGCATATAACGGAAATGACCAAAATAAGCCCTCTTTGAGGACACAATTGGCAGTGGGAGGAATTGCTGGCATTGCAAAAAATGCCTTTTACAGTGGTGGATCTCAGCAATCATCCACAATTCAAAATTGTTATTACAACTATGGGGGAATACAAATAAGCACACCTTACACTCAATTGGATTCTTTGTGTGCGGGAGGAATTGTTGGAGAAAGCATTGCCGCTT
Source organism: uncultured Clostridia bacterium (assembly GCA_947631485.1). GTDB lineage: Bacteria > Bacillota > Clostridia > Christensenellales > UBA1242 > Caccovivens. Next base: position 2,381 of record CANRLJ010000094.1, read on the forward strand.
ATGTCAGGGACTGTGTGAACAACAGCGAAGTTGTGATTATGGACAAGACCAATGTGACATATGATATTGCAATGGGTGGAATTGTTGGCTCATCAAATGTTAGAGCACACTGGTATTATGTTTCAGGCGACATCGAGGCAAGAGACAGCGTGCATATAGAACGAAACTGCAACTATGGCAAAGTTGGATTGGACAAGGTGACTTCTGAAGTAGTATCTACCTCAAACGCACACTTTGGCGGGATTGTTGGCAGTGCCCATTGTGATGCTTTTGCTGACAGCTCAAATGCCGTTTATGTGAACAACTGTGCAAACTTTGGAGAAATTTATTTGCCTAGAGGGGAATCAAGAAGCGGAACCTTTGAAAATTTTGGAAGTTGTAATGCTGGTGGGATTGTTGGGTATTCATTCGCCTACGCCATAAGTGGTTTTCTTGGTTTTGGCACAAAACTTCTTGTGCCAATATACATTGTTGACTCAGCAAACTATGGAAAAATCACCTGTGCACAAACAAAACATGGATACACCGGCGGCATAGCGGGGTATGCATATTATACTTTTATCAACGCTTGCATAAGCACTGGTGCAATTGCCGCAGGAGATGCCTCTGGTGGCGTGTGTGGAAGTGCGTCGGACAGCCAACTGTCTTACAACATTGTAAATGTCAAGACCGGAAGCGGCACAGATACATCTGACTATGGAACGATCATTGGGGAAAATGATGACACAGGTTATCATTACAA
>CANRLJ010000095.1 GCA_947631485.1 uncultured Clostridia bacterium
TAGCGGAGAATACATCCAATGGAGTTGCGTCCTGGACATGGAAAGCAGAAAAAGGAGCGAATCCGGATACCTTTACAGGTTATATCAGGATTGACGGAAAGGGAGAGGGAGAAACAACATTCCTTATCGAATGTAACGGTAAGGGTACTCCGCTTCCGATTGTTGTAACTCCGTCGGAAGAGCCGCCGGAAGAGCTTTCCGGCTATCCGATTTGGCTTCCTTTGGATGGAAAAAACAGGGAGGGTTTTGGATATTGGCTGACCTATCAAGATGCTGGCACGGGCGAGCCTGTGAAGGCCATAATGGAATAAGAGGTGGGCATGAGAATTGTTGCCTATTTGTTGCTTGCAGTTATTTTGCTTGTCATTTTGGCAATGCTTTATTATTTGGCTGTGGGGGCACTTTTGTTTAAGATTGGCTTTTCCAAAAGAAGCATAGTTGAAAAAGGCTTAAAGAAAAACTTGGATAAGAAACTCAAAGAATACAAAATCGACCTCTGCTGGTGGGAAAAACAAAAGCCAAAAGAGGTGAACATAGAAAGTTTTGACGGATTCAATCTTGTGGGCTACTTTCTGCCTGCAAACTCCGACAAGGTGGTGCTTGTTGTTCATGGTTTTGCGGAAAGCCATTGGCAGATGCAAAAATATGCGGAGTATTTTCATCAGAAAAACTTCAATGTCCTTGCAGTCGACAACCGTGCCCACGGAAAGAGTGAGGGCGGAAACATTGGGTTTGGTTTTCTTGAGGGCAGAGACATTGTCAAATGGGTGGAGTTTATAAACAAAAAAATTCCAAATGCAAAGATAATTTTGTTTGGGCTTTCAATGGGTGGCACGGCAGTGTGTTTTGCAAGCGGCACGCATGAGTTGAAAAATGTTCAGGCGGTCATTTCGGACTGTGCTTTTGCAAATGCAAGCAATCAGATTGACCACATCCTAAAAAAATATAAATTGTCCTTGAAAATATTAAAAAAACACCTTTACAGTTATGCAAAGCGGTTATATGGGCTGGATGTCATGCAGATTGACGCCACAAGATGTGTCAAAGACACAAAAGTTCCGATTTTGTTTATTCATGGCCTTGCAGACGAATTTGTTTTGCCAGAAAACTTGGAAGTTCTTTACAACTCAACCCCTCAAAACCTGCGTGACAAATATCTTGTTGAGGAAGCGGAACACATCATGTCATATCCGGTGGCTGGGGTGCTGTATGAGAAAAAAATAAGCGACTTCATAAGAAGTCGCACAAAGATTTCAGACTGATGCTTCAATCTTGAAAAAGTAAAAGGCGGAATTGTCGTTTCGGCTTAGTTGAACAGGATATTTTGAGGATGGAAATTGCACAGTCAGGATGCTTGGAAAATAGACGCTCAAAGTGTCGTCATCGGCATTGTAAAGAAATGCGATTGTCACGTTTGTCATGTTTATTCCCGCGGTGTCGTTTGTGTAGAAGCACACTATGTTGCTTTTCTTTAATGGCCAGTCGGCATAAAAGACATAAGCAAAGCCAGCCAAATTGAAATAAAACCTAAACTTTTTGTAGGACGAGAGGTTTGGAAGATTGTTTATGGTGTATGTTCCGCCGCGGATTCCTTTTGGATAGCCCAAATTGATTTTTTCGTCTGGGTCATCTCTGTCATAGATGACAACCCAATTTTCTCCACCTCCGCCACCGATTTGGTCAATTCGGTCTTGCAGGTCGTCGATGTTTTTGTCAAGAGTCTGCATTTTTTGCTGAATTTCCGGAATTTGTGCACCAAGTTGTTCGATGTTGTCCATTTGTTTTTGAACTTCTGGCAACTTTGTGTTCACGTCTTCCAGCATTTGATTTATCTCTGGAAGTTGTGAGGTGATGTCGGAAAGTTTTTTGTTTAATTCTGGGATTTGGTCTCCCAAATTTTTCAAAATCTCAATGTTTGACTCAATAGCCGACACCGATTTTAATTTTAGCAGCGCTTCTTCTGTTTTTTTTACTCTGCCCTCAAGTGATTGAAAGTCATCTGTAGATATTGGTTTGTCTTTTTTCATATTTTTTCCCTCTGCCACAAATATAAAACAGAGAGGAGAAATTTTTCAATAGTAAATGCCAAATAAAAAATAAGGAAGAAAGCTTATTTTTTGTTTATTTTCACTTTTTTCTTCTTGTTTTTCATAAAAAGCCACGCAAAAACAATTCCCAAAACGGCAAGCACCACAATTATCGCCGAAATGAAAATCGGATTGACGCCGTCGGGGTCAACGTATTCCGTTAAAATTTCGCCATACATGACCTCGTTTTCATATAAAAAGGCGATTTTCGTGTATTTTGTTTTTTTGAAGCCCTCATAAAGAAACACTCTGTGTCCTTTTGAAAGGGTGATGTCTTTCTCGACCCCATAAACCTTGCAAGATGCATTTGTTTGGGCGTTAAAATTTGGAATTGAGTTGATGCTGGTGTTTTTTATGACAACAAAGTCTGCAAAGACATAGCCCTCCTGCTCGTCAAACAAAACTTTGTAAAAATTTCCGTCTTTTCCAGCATAGATGGTTGGGGTGAGGGAGGAAAATTCCAGTTTGTAGGTGCTGTTTTCGTCAAGGATTTCGCCATGGGTCAGCATTGCCAAAATTTCGGAGTCAAAGGTGTTTTCGGCAAAAATGTTTGCTCTGTTTGACGAAACAACATAAGTTGGCAATTGCTCAGCCAAAGCAGTGTTTTGGCAAACAAACAAACAGCAAAATGCCACACAAAACAGGAGTGAAAACACAACAAACTTTTTCATAAGACAATTAAACAACATTTTCTTTTCAAAAGTCAACTAAAATGAAAAAAGCATATCGATTTGATATGCTTTGCTTTATTGTAGCACTTTATCTGTGTTGTTTGTCTTTTTGTGATGCGTCTCGACAGGTTTTCGCTCGTCCAGGCGTGACTGCTGCTGTCTTGGTGCTTCAACCTTTTCTGTTTGCTCGTATGCTGATGAATCTAAAATCGATTTTGTTGGTTCTGCAGCAAGTTTTTCATATCGTGCACGCAGTTGCTTTGTCAGTCCTGTTTCAACCGCTCCGTGCCTCAGAAGAAATTTCTCGGACTTTGGGTCTGTGATGCAATATTCAAGGGCGCTTCTTCC
>CANRLJ010000096.1 GCA_947631485.1 uncultured Clostridia bacterium
TATTCCAACACCCATATTGGCAACAAGTCCGCCAACGTAGTTTTCCTCCGAGCCGTTTTCAACTGTCAAATCATAGTTTGCGTTTCTGACATGCACATTGGATATTGTTCCATTTAGATATGAGCCAAACAAGCCTGCATATTTTTCAGAAGAGCCATATGTGCTGCTGAAAAGTTCTTTGATGGTCAGATTGTAGATATAATGGCCTTGTCCATCAAAATTTCCTGTGAAGTTGAAAATAGGCATCCACTCTCGCGTTCCCAAGTCGATGTCGGTGTTTAAATGGACCGTCTTTTGGTCAAAAGGTGAAACACCTGCCACGGCACTGTTTGCCACATGGGCAAAATATGCAAAACCTTTTGCCGAATTTATGTAAACATCATTTCCGTTGACATAATAATGTGCAGGGTCAACCCCACCGTCCGTCAGGATGTCGCTGAAATCTTCATCCGTCAGATCTTTATAATTTTTCCCCTCTGGCAACTCCCAAGAACTTACGGTTGCACTTGCAGCAAAAGACACATGTGAAGGAAGAGTCAAAAACCCCAAAACTCCACAAGCACTTAAAACTAGGACAAGCAAAAAGAAAAAATGTCTTTTCATCAACTCTCCTATTTTGCGGGCAGAAATCGACTGAATTTTATAAAACAATTATACAAAAACAAACACAAAAAAAGCAAGCAAAACACCGCTAATTTTATGTATATTATTTAATATATACATAAATCGAAAAAAAACACGCAGACAAGACATCTGACGCATTTTTGGCAAATTTTATTAAAAATTTAAAAATACACAAAAATTTTCAGTTTTTTCACAAAAAAATTAAAAAAATAACGCATTTTTCAAATTTGCGTTACTTTTTAGTCAAAAATTTTGTGTAATCTAAGCCCATCGCCTCTTTCATTTTTCTCAAAGTTTCTGAGGCAACCTCTCTTGCCATCTCTGCATTTTTAAACAACATCTCGCAGATTCCATCAATGTTTTTTTCATATTCCTTGCGGCGATTTCTGATTGGCTCAAGCAGTTCTTGCAAAATATTGTTCAAAAACAACTTAATTTTCACATCTCCAAGCCCACCTTTTTGATAGTGAGCCTTCAGTTCGTCCAAGTTTTTGTATTCTGGCAAGTATTTTTTGAAACTTTCCTCAGTCGAAAAGGCGTCAAGATAGGCAAAAACAACATTTCCTTCCACTTTTCCAGGGTCGGAAATCTTTATGTGGTTTGGGTCGGTGTATGCGTTCATGATTTTTTTCTTGATTTCTTCCGGCTCATCCTTAAGATAGATGCAGTTTCCAGCGGACTTGCTCATCTTTGCGCTTCCGTCAGTGCCAACCAACCTCAAACATGCCTTGTTGTCCGGCAAAATTGGCTTTGGAAGGTCGAAAATGTTTCCATATGTGTTGTTGAAGGACTTTGCAATCTCTCTTGTCTGCTCAATCATCGGCAGTTGGTCCTCACCAACCGGCACAAGCGTTGTGCCAAAACCCAAGATGTCTGCCGCTTGGCTTATTGGATAGCAAACAAACCCCACAGGAACTGAAAGATTAAATCCCCTCAGTTTTGTCTCCTCTTTGACGGTTGGATTTCTTGTCAACCTTGCCATCGTGACAAGATTCATGAAATACATTGTCATCTCTGCAAGTTCTGGCACTTGGGATTGTATGAAGATGTTCACTTTGCTTGGGTCAATTCCTGCTGCAAGATAGTCGAGTGCAACTTGAACGACATTGTTTCTCACCTTGTCAACATTGTCGGCATTGTCTGTCAGGGCTTGGGTGTCGGCAATCATGATGTAAAATTTTTCGTAGCCGCCCTTTTCCTGAAGTTTCAGACGATTTGCAATCGAGCCCACAAAATGACCAATGTGCAAATTTCCGGTGGGTCTGTCTCCCGTCAAAATAATTTTTTTCATAAATACTCCAAAAATATTAAAAAATATTAAAAATTTGATTAAATAAAGTATTTTTTCATGCGTATTTTAGGATTTTTTATATTTTTTAATAATTTATTTTTTTATAAATTCTGATAACAATTTCAAAACTTTTTCTTTGCCCAAAAGGGTCATGATTTCAAATAGGTCTGGAGAATTTTTTCTTCCGGTTATTGCCACCCTTATATATTCGCAAACTTTTGCAACATTTCCTTTGAAATTTGAAGGGTTTTTCTTGTATTCGTTGTTGTCTGTGGCATAGCCAAGTTGCCCAGCCATCTCCTTGACCTTGGCAAACCAGACATCCTTGTCGGACAAGTCGAGATAATATGGATAAGCCCTCAGCACCGACAAAAAGTCCTCTTTGTTGTCAACCTCCTCATATGTCTTTGGCTTGTCAAACATATAGTCAAACAAGTCAAAAAACATGCTCCACTTATAGATGTCCTTTCTTGGTTTTGGCTTTTCTCTGTCAATATTTAAGATTTTCTTCACATATTCGCGATTTTTTATTAAATAATCGGCCTTTTCTTGATTAAATTCATTTACCCAAGTTAGAAGATAGTCATAACACTGCTCTGCCGTCAGTTTTGAAATGACCTCTTTTGCAATATCGTTTAATTTCACAAAGTCAAAGAGTGGTGTGTTTGCAGTGTTTTTAAATCCATCAAATGGAAACTCTGAATAATCTGCATTTGGATGATTTTTTCGCCAAATTTCAAAGTTTGAGTTGATGAGGTTTATCAAATACTCAACAACAGCCTGCTTTGGATATCCCTCTTTGTCGTAGAAGCGCATGTCTGCTTCTGGGTCTTTTCGCTTGGATATCTTTCTTTTGTTTCCTTTTTCGTTTGTCTTAAATATGTTTGGAGTGTGAATATATTTTGGTCTTGAAAAACCAAGTGCATCAAAAATCTCATGATGCAAAGGATATGATGGCAGCCACTCCTCGCCTCTAACAACTGTCGTTGTGCCCATCAGCGTGTCATCGATTGCGTGCGCAAAGTGATATGTTGGCAAAAGGTCGTTTTTGAGCAAGATTGCATCTTTGCTGTTTGCCAAAATTTCAATCTCGCCTCTTACACAATCGGTGAACTTTATCTTTGCCTTTCCGTCTCCGTTTGATTTCAGA
>CANRLJ010000097.1 GCA_947631485.1 uncultured Clostridia bacterium
AGATGAAAATTTTGGATGCAACAGAAACAATCTTGCAAATTGAAAGTGAAAACATAACAATCTTATCATAAAAAAAGGAGAATAAAATATGAAAAAGAAAACAAAAATCATAATCCTAACTCTCATGGTGGTTTTGCTTGGGGTGACAGGATATTTAAACATTGTGTTAAACAACTCGGTGAAGCAGACAAGTTCAACAGTAACCACAACAAGTTATTTTACTGCTTACAGAAATGAAAGACAAAGCACAAGAGACCAAGAACTTTTGTATTATGATGCAATCATCGACAGCACCTCTTCTTCCGATGCTTCAAAAGCAGCCGCAGAAAGTGCCAGAATTGACCTTGTGAAAAACATGGAAAAAGAACTTGCCGTTGAGGGTCTTGTTCGCGCTCAAGGGTTTGATGACTGCGTAATTTCAATCACAGACAGCAAAGTTAATGTTGTTGTGAAAGCGGCAAGTCTTACACAAAATGAAGTGGACAAAATCTGCGCGATAGTCGTTGAACAACTTAAAACACAAATAAGAAATATTGTAATATTTTCCGTTCAATAGTTTGCAAAATGCCCTCTAATGTGTTAAAATTGTCATATATATTACAAGGAGCATTGTTATGGCAACAAAAAACGACCAAACAAACAACGGCAAAATCACTCTTGACAGAAAAATATTGGTTTCAATAATAAACTTGGCGGCAAAAGAAATTCGTGGTGTTCAAAGCGTCACAAATTCTTCTCGTCCGTGGATTAAAAAGGTGTTCAATAAATATGACGATGGCGTTGACATCAAGTTTGAAAAAAATGGGGCCCTGATTATTGATGTGTATATCAATGTATATATCGGGGTCAGCGTCCCGGACATCGCATATCGCGTGCAAGAAAACATCAGAAACTCTTTGGCAACGATGGTTGCTTTGAAACCGCTGAAAATAAACATCCATGTGCTTCAAGTTGAGTGCGACACAGAGGTTCAAGATGCGTAAAGATGCAAGAGAAAACGCTTTTAAGTTGATTTTTGAAGGGTTGTTTCATGAGTGCGACCAACTTCTTTCAAAAGAAAATCTGACTCCACTCAAAAAACAAGATGACGAAAAGTTTTTCAGCGACATCATGCAAAATTTTGACGCTCATAAAGAAGAACTTAAAGTCAAAATTGAAAAACACCTAAAAAACTTTGAGTTTGACAGGCTGTTTAAGATTGACCTTGCACTCATCTATCTTGCTTTGACGGAAATTGAATATTGTGGCACGCCAAAAGCGGTGGCAATAAATGAGGCTCTTGAACTGTCAAAAACATACAGCACCGAGAAATCCAAGAAATTTATAAATGGGCTTCTTTCCGCTATACTAAATGAAAATGACTAATTTTGTTATCACTGTTACAAAATTTAATAACATTGTTAGAGATATTTTTAACAACGAGGAACTTCTCCATAACATAAAAATTGTTGGAGAAGTTTTTGGCGTTTCTGTAAGCAAACAAGCCGTCTATTTTTCTTTGAAGGATGAGGACAGTTCACTTCCTTGCGTGACATTTTATCCTCAAATTATGGAAAACATCGAGGAAGGGGCTCAGGTGGTGCTTACAGGCTCTCCAAACTTTTACACAAAACAAGGAAGATTCAACTTTGTTGTAAGCAAAATTGAACCATACGGTGAGGGTTTGCTGTATCAAAGATTTGTCGAACTGAAAACCAAACTTGAAAGAGAAGGCTTGTTTGACACGACACACAAAAAACAGATTCCAACTTCAATAAAAAGAATTGGCGTTGTCACATCAAAAGATGGCGCTGTTTTGCAAGATATAAAAAATGTTACTTGGAGAAGAAATCCAAGTTTGGACATTGTGCTGTATGACACAAAGGTGCAAGGCAAGGGTGCAGAAAACGAAATTGCGGCAGGAATAAACTTTTTTTCAGACTATGACGGAGTTGATGTGGTGATTGTTGCCAGAGGCGGCGGCAGTTTGGAGGACTTGTCGGCATACAACACAGAAATTGTTGCAAGAGCAACTTTCAACTGTCAAAAGCCAATAGTTTCGGCAGTTGGACACGAAACAGACTTCACAATCATCGACTTTGTGTCAGACCTCAGAGCCCCAACGCCAAGTGCGGCGGCAGAACTTCTGACCAAAGACACAAAAAATTTGTATTTGTCGCTGAAAAAAGACATGGCAAGACTTTCGCGTCTTTTAGACGATTTTGTGGCGGACAAGAATCTTCAATTTCAGTCGTCAAAGAAACTGCTTTTGGCATATATGCAGGACTTTGCCGCAGACAACAAAACAAAATTTGACAGGCTTTGCAGCACACTTTCTGCAAAAATTGAAAACTTTGTCACAAAGTGCGATTATGACTTAAAACTTAAACTCGCAAAATTGGACAAATTAAATCCGCTTGACATATTGCGTTTGGGATATGCTAAAATAGAACAAAGTGGCAGGGCAATATCAAAGATTTCTGATTTGAAAGACGAAGAATTTGTGATAAATATGATTGATGGACAAATTTATGCAAAGAAAAAGGAGAAATAGAGATGACATACGAAGATGCAATAAAAGAAATTGAAGAGATAATTGAAAAATTGGAAAATTCACAACTCCCGTTGGGCGAAGCGCAAACTCTTTTTGAGCGTGCAAACACCTTGGCAAAATTTGCCCAAGAAGAACTCAAAAAGACAACAGGAAAACTCTATCAAATCAAAAAGGAACTCGAACAGGAGGAAGAAGTATGAAACTTGGAAAATTGTTGGGAATAAGGGTTAAAGAAACCCCAAGTGGAGCAAATTTAAAGAGCCACATTTTGCTTTTGCGTGCTGGATACATAAAGCAAATCAGTGCCGGCATCTTTTCGCTTTTGCCACCAGCACAAAGGGTCAGCCTGAAAATTCAGGACATCATCAGAGATGAAATGAATAAGGTTGGAGGGCAAGAGGTGTTGTTTCCTGTCGTCATGCCAAGAGAAATTTGGGACATGAGCGGAAGATACACCTCCATCAAAAGCGAAATGGCACGCCTTAAAGACAGAGCAGGTCACGATAT
>CANRLJ010000098.1 GCA_947631485.1 uncultured Clostridia bacterium
ATTCCGGAGTAGCTCAGCGGTGGAGCAGGTGGCTGTTAACCACAAGGTCGTAGGTTCGAATCCTATCTCCGGAGCCATCAGAACACGCAATTACGCGTGTTTTTTTATGTCTTTTGTGTACCTTGTGGAGCACGCATTTGCGTGCGATTTGCTTCGCAAATCTTAACAGCCACAGCTGTTCGCTTGCGTATGAGCGTCAGCGAATCAACCACAAGGTCGTAGGCTCAACCGAGGCAAGTTAGCAGTGTGGTTGATGGGCCCATCTCCCAAAGATCAGCCCATATCGAATCCTATCTCCGGAGCCGGCTCGCAATCCGCACTCTTGCTTGTTTTTGCCGTAGGTCAAGAGAGCCAAAGTTTTTTACGGCAAAAAGCCACGCTCTATCGTTTGATTGCTCACTCTGCCCCAAAAATGACAAGCATTTTTGTGGACCCCATTTTGTGTTTTTTATGTCTTTCGTGTACCTTGTGGGCACGCATTTGCGTGCGATTTGCAAAGCAAATCTTAACAGCCACGGCTGTTCACCCCATCTATTTATTTATAAAATCTTATTCAAACAACAAAAAAACTGCAAAAATTGCAGTTTTTTGGTGTTTTTTGGTTATTTTATATGTTTTCTGCCAAAAACATTGCTTTAAACTTTTCGTTTCTCTCAAACAAATCTTCAAAAGTTCCTTCGTCAACAATCTCCCCGTTGTCTAGGAAGAAAATTCTGTCAACATTTCTTATGGTTGAAAGCCTGTGTGCTACAATGATGATTGTGCTCTTTCCTTTAAGCCCATCAATGCTCTTCTTAACCTCTTCTTGTGCGAAGTTGTCAAGGCTGCTTGTGCTTTCGTCAAAGATGATTATGTTTGAATTTCTCAACAGTGCTCTTGCAATGGCAAGCCTTTGCTTTTGTCCTCCAGAAAGTTTTATTCCGCTTTCACCCACCCTTGTGTCTATCCCTTTTGGCAAAGTGTCCACAAATTCTTTGAGTGACGCCTTTGTGATTGCGTCCCAAATTTCTTCATCTGTGGCGTCCGCTTTTGCGAGCAAAAGGTTTTCTTTTATTGTCATATCAAAAATGTAAGGAAATTGGTTTACAAGCGAAATAGTCTTTCGCAAAGTTTCTTTGTTCAGGTTGTTTATATTCACACCATCAATCAAAACCTCTCCGCTGTCCGCCTCATACATCTTTGACATAAGGTTTAATATGGTGGATTTTCCACTTCCTGACTTTCCAACAAAAGCCACCGTTGTGTTTGGTTGGATTTCAAAGGACAGGTCTTTGAAAATCTGGTTTTCAGACACCAAGGATTTTTCCATCTTAAATTTAGGAGGTCGCTTGAAAAATTCTTTACTGAAGAACTTCTTAGGCTTCTTTTCTGGCGCTTTATATTCATATTCTTTAAAAGTGTATGAAACATCCTTAAATTCAATTTTCCCAACGGGATTTTCAATGCTTTCAGTGCCAAAACGCTCTGTTACAAATTCATCCTCGTCGAACAGTGAAAACATACGGCTATGGCTGACTTTTATGTCAACAAAACTGTTTGCAAGGTTTCCCACACCCATAACCAAGTTCCACATATAGCCCCTGTTTGTGTAGATAATCAGGAAGGTTTCCACAGACAGCAGTGCCGTTGTTATATTCATAAGATAAGCACCAATAAGCAAGACAAAAATTGTTCCAATGCCGATCAGCCAGTTTCGTGATGTCCACATATACATGTCGGTCATGTCCATCTTATAGCGCGCCTGCCTGTAACTTACATATCTTTCTTTAGAAACTTCTGTCAGTTTTTCTTCCAGCCCGAGCGATTTAATGTCCTTTTCGCTTCTGACGATTTCGGTTGTAAGAGAATTTATCATATCGTTTTTCCTTCTTACATCCGCACGATTTTTACGCCTTACCTTCACCCTTATGTATTCAATCACAAAACAAACAATCATGATTGCATACAAAATCAAGCCCAACCAAACATTTAAAACAGAAATATACACAAAAATAACCAAAGCCGTGATGATGTTCATGATGGTGTCAACGACATTTGTCAAACTGTCCACAATACGCGCAGGGTCTTCGACAATTCTCTGAACAAATGTTCCGGTGTCGTGGTCGTTGTATGTCTTTGAATTCAATTTGAAGGCCTGTTTTGCAAGGTCAAGGTTCAAATCTGCCATAACCTTGTTTGAATACTTATAATAAAGCCAGTTTACAACAAACCAACATATCCTTTGAAAGATGCAAATGCCAATGACAATCCAAAGCACATATATAGCACGGAGAAAATTGTAGGTGTTTATGTAAACAATAACGTCAGCAACAATAACAGCATAAAAAACATCGCAAACTCCTGCCAAGAGCATGAAAAAGATATAAAGTGCAATCGCCCACTTTATTTTTGCCAAATACATCATAATGTTTGGTTTTTTGATTGTTTTCTCTTTTTCCATAGCAAATATATTACAAAACATTTTTGTTGTTGTCAATAAATTTAACAAAAAATGAGCAAATTTTGCTCATTTTCAGTGTCCCATGACATCAAAAACGGTGAAAACAGCCTCTTTTGCAATTTTGTCGGAAATTTTTTCAAGGCGTGCTTCGTTTTTCTTTTTCATCTTTTCATAGGCAGGGTCTTGCAGTTGTTTGATTGTCAAGTCTGCCAGGTGACAAAATGCTTTCACTTTTGCAGACGATTTTATGTATTTCATGTTCTTCTTGTTGAATTTTCGCATTTGCTTTTCAGTCATTTCGGTCACACCAGTAATTCTGTCCACTTCACTGGTCATTGGTCTTATCGCCGCAAGCCCATCTGGGTCAGCTGGGTCAATCGCATTATACAAATCTCGGACAATCATTGTTTCATCAACTGTCTTGTCCTCACCCTCGCCTGTTGCAAGAAGTTCATTGCTTTGAATATATGTTTTCAGTTGTGGAATTGTCTTAAACATGTCGACAACATCAAGAGTTATCACGCCTTTCCACTCGGCGTTTAATGCAAATTGCAAATATTTTGCTGTTTGCTGCATGCTCAATATTTCACTTG
>CANRLJ010000099.1 GCA_947631485.1 uncultured Clostridia bacterium
AAAGCGTTTTGAAGGGGCAAGCAAAGATTTTGACACGCTTGTTGGCACACGCAGCAGAATTATTGCGAAGAAATTGAACTCTGTCGAGCAGTTGTCTGACAAAGAAAGTGCCCAACTTTTGGGCTTGGAAGAGCAGACAGGCACGACAGAGGAATAAAATTATAGGTCTTCAAATGAAGGGGGTTGTGAAACCTCCTTTTCTTTTGTTTGGGTGTTTTTCTTTGTAAGCAAATTGCCCAATATCTGAACCATCCCCGAATTTTGACTTTGTCCAAACATGCCGCTTGAAAGCATGGCAGAAAGCAGGTTGTCGGTGTTTAGGTTTTCCATGTTTTTCAACAAATCTGCAAACGGCGTTCCCGCTGGGGTTGATGTTTGTTTTTCAGTCTTGTCGTTTAGGGGCTCGGGGTAATAAGGAAAATTGTTCATGTTTATTTATATGCTTCATGTTTTTGTTTAAGTGTAATTTTTGCGTCAAAAAACATATATTGGTGTTAGGAGATTTTATGAAATTAAGCGAAATGTCAAAAAAACAAGAGCATCAACAGAAAAAAGACATAACTGAGGCATATGAGGAGATGAAAAATTGTTCGTCCGACGAACTCAGACAGCGATTGATGAAGGAAATCCAGCAGCAGAAAAGCAGGGGAGTGTTTGATTATGACGGGCTTTTAAACTCCATAGAAAAGATAAAGCAATATCTGCCAAAAGAAACCTATGAAAACATGCTGAGGATTATTGAAAGCCTGAAATGAACATAAACAAAATTGACCGCAGATTGCTGTATGAGATATCTGTCCTAAGCCAAGACAAAAAGCTTCCTTGTTTTGTGTTTGGAAAAAATTTTAAGACGACAAAAAACATCCTAAACCAAAGATACATACATATTGAAAATGAATATTTATTCATAAATGCATTTTTGTGCAAGGCTTCACAAAGAGAGATTTTTTCTCTGTCAGGGGTGGAGGTTGTTGATTGCATATATTCTCTTTCAACGGCAACCGTCATGATGAACATTTCAAAGGAAATTCTTGGCGTGGAAAGATTGCCCTATCTTGGAAGTGGCATCGGTGTGGCATTTATTGACACAGGCATTTTTCCTCACTGCGATTTTTTGATTGGGCGTGAAAGAGTTGTTTGTTTTAAGGATTTTATAAATTCTCGAAAAAATATGTATGACGACAACGGACATGGCACATTTGTTGCTGGAGTGTGCTCTGGCAGTGGGGTTTTGTCCAAATTTAAATATTCGGGTGTTGCGCCAAAATCCAACATCTTTTCCTTGAAGGCGTTGGACGGCAATGGAGAGGCAAGTGCAAACAAAATTTTGGATGCAATGGAGTGGGTTTATGACAATCACAAAAAAGAAGGAATAGGTGTGGTTTGCATGAGTTTTGGCAGTGAGCCTTTGGGACACAATGACCCAATCATGCTTGGGGCGGAGGCACTTTGGAAGGACGGTGTTGTGGTTGTGGCTGCGGCAGGAAACAGTGGGCCAGAATTTCAAACAATCAAATCTCCTGGGGTGAGTTCGGCGATAATAACTGTTGGCGGAATTGACGACAACAGATTTGACGACTCCTCCTTTGATAAGAGTTCTTTTGAAATGGCTGACTTTTCTTCGCGTGGGCCGGCGTTTAGAAAGATAAAGCCAGACCTTGTTGCACCAAGCGTGGACATCGTCTCATGCGGAACAACCAAGGACTACACAATTTTAAGTGGCACGTCTGTTGCCACTCCAATGATTGCTGGGCTTTCTTGTCTTTTGCTTGAAAAGCACAATGGGGCATCGCCGAACGAGATTAAAAGCATGCTTTTGCGCTCATGCCAACCGCTTGGTTTTGATAAAAATTTTGAGGGTTTTGGGCTTCCAAACATGACAAATGTTTTGGCTTAATATTTTTTTATAATCTCAATTATTTTATCAACTGCATGATTTTTTCCACTTTTTTGCATGTTTTTTTTGAAATTTTGTGCATTTTTTGATAAATTTTCAAGTTTTTCTAAAAATTGTTGTATTGAATAATCCTCTTCTTCAAGCATCAAACCATATCCAAGTTTGACAAAAAGTTTTGCGTTTTCAATCTGGTCTCCACGAGAACATTTTTTTGAAAGCGGAATCAGAAGCATGGGTTTGCTTAGTGCAAGAAGTTCGTTTATCACTCCGCTGCCAGCACGCGAAACCACAAGGTCGGCGGAGGCATATATGTCCTCTATGTTTTCTGCAAAGGCAATTTGGTTGTAATTTTTTGCACTGATTTGTCTTGTATTTTTTCTTCCACAGATGTGGATTATGTTGTATTTTTCAGTCAATAGTTGCAGGTTGTCATATATGATGTCATTTAAAAATTTTGCGCCCAAACTTCCACCCAAGACAAGCACGGTGGGCAGGGTGTTGTTAAACTGAAAATTTTGCTTTCTTCCCTGAAAAATTTTTTCTCGGATTGGCTGCCCTGTGAAGACACATTTTGTTTTTCTTTTTCCTGTTTCCTCAAAGGCTGTGCACATGGTGTCACAAAACATTAGGATGATTTTGTTTGCCAGCCCAAAACTTAAATCACTTTCATGACTTATGATTGGAATTTTTAAACTTTTGCCGGCAATCGCCACTGGCACAGACACAAAACCTCCCTTTGAGAATATGACATCTGGACAAACTTCCTTCAGAACTCTTTTTGCCTCAATTATTGACCTTGCAAGTTTGATTGGAATAAGCAAATTTTTCAGGGTAGGTTTTCGTTGAAGTTTGACAGCGGAGATTTCATGAAAAGTTATGTTTTTGTATTCCTTTAATATCTCCTTTTCAATTCCGTTGCTTCCTATGAAATGAATTTCATAGCCTTTCAGTTTTTCGGCAACAGCAAGTGCTGGGTACACATGCCCAGCCGTTCCGCCCCCACAAAGCACAATCTTTTTCATCTTTACCTCTCTGTTTATTTTATTAAAAATCCGTGTGTTATATACATGCAAAATCATGAATAAATATGCAAAATATAACATATTTATGCATAAAAACTCGTC
>CANRLJ010000100.1 GCA_947631485.1 uncultured Clostridia bacterium
CCACCAAATTTTCTACGTCTTGCTCTGAAACATCAATTTTTTTTATTGTGTTTATGCCCGCCTCAAAGGTTGTGGCGCCAGACACAAGCGTGATTTCCATGAAATAATTTTATCACAATCCAAGTGAGAAATCAAACTTTATCTTCCACTTTTTTGTCCACGCGATTTTTGTTTAAGTGAATTTCAAGTGCCCTCTTTTTGTCCATCTCCTTAAACTGTTTCATCAGTTTGAAATTTTCTGTCTTCAACTTTTCAAACTCAGTTTTTAACTGCTCAATCTGCCTCTCCTTTTCTCCCAATTCATCAAACGCCTTTTTGAGAAGCAATTCGCCCTTGCCGCGCTCCTCTTCAAGCGCGTTTCTTTTGATGAGTTTGACAAGCCCCAAAAACAGGCTGTTTATGTCGCTGTCCGTGAGGATTCTTTGGCGAAATTGAATAATGTTGTCCGCCTTCAACTTTCGCTTCATGTTTTGATATTTATTTTGATATCTTGTCATAAGTGTCAGGTCGCCCTTGCTCAGTTTCAAACATGCAGACCTGACCGACAACCCCTCTTGCATAAGTTTTTCAATCTCCTCAAACAGATCTTCCTCCGCCGTTTTGTCAAAACTTTTGAAATGTGTCTTGTCATGAACAGACAGATTTATTCCAAGCCTTTTGCACCTTTTGGCGTCTCCTTTAAGGTTGTCAACCTCATGATAATAGTAATTCCTCACACTGTTTTGCTTGCGGCCATAGGTTGTTGCATGCTTTTTGAAAGCCTCTTTTAAAGCCTTTTGTTCGGATTTCGCCGCCTCCACACCTTTAAACAAATCCACAACCTCTTTGTCGTTCCAAACCTTCATAAAATGCCTCCTGCACAAGATTTTGCCCACTTGACAGCAAAATAATCAAAAACCCGCATATGAATAGTGTCAATTTTTGTCTATAAATAATTGTATAAATCTTGCCTCATTTGCAATATAATACTCTATGAAATATTTGCTTAAAACAAGTTATCCGTGCCTCGTGAAAACCGAGGCTCAAAGCGAAGAGTTGGAAGAAAACGATTTGCTTGAAATTGAGGATGAAAAATATCTGTTTGTCTATCCAGAAAACCCCAGACAGACGCCATTTTATATAAATTTGACATCTCCTCGTGAAAATGAATTTTATTCCATCATAAAGAGTAAGGGAGAAAAAATAATCTTCCTAGAGCCAATAAAAAGGCTTCAGGTTGAGGCAAAAGAAAGCCTCAGCATCTCTGGGCAAACTTGCGATGTCAGAATAAATGACAACTATATGACATTTGAAAACGGCACAAAGAAAATCACCTACATGTGTCCGCACATTTGCAGAGATTATAAGGTGTTTAAGGTGAAAAACTTTGTCTGCGTGCAGTTTAAAAACGATTTTTATGCCTTCAACTGCCACAAAAACAAATTGTCGCACATACAAGGCGACGAACTGAACTTTGACACCGACAAACTTGTTGTGATAAGAAAGTTTAACGACAGTTTTGGAAGAGAAAGAAAGGCGACATATAAATTTGAGGAGGACATCAACATGCAGGACGAAGAGTTTACAAAAAACAGTGAGTTTGCATCGGCAGAACTTGTGCCATACAGACTGCTTGAAAGTGTGAAAGCCAAAGATTTTTCCTGTGCACTGACTTTTCTTAGTGACAATTTGAAGAAGAACATAGACGAGGAAAAACTCAGACAGTTCTTTGGAAACATAAATTCCTTTTTGCCGTTGTCCACTACGGAATTTATCACTCTTTGTGAAAAACAAAAAAATTTTGTCAAATTTGAAATTCAAAATGACAAAATCGACGATATTTTGATTGACGCGCTATGACAAAATGCCAATGAGTTTCAGTTTTGTGTCAAATCTTGACTCAAAGTTTCTTACAAGCACTCTGAGAAGTCCAATTTCGCTGTCTTTGGCAAGTTTGACACTTGCCAGCTTTTCCCAATCGGTGTTGTTTAGGATTTTAAGTGCCATATATGTCGGCTTTGAGAGTTGCTCGCAATTAAAGTCTTTGCATGCCGCACAGACCAGTTCCCCCGTCAGATAGTTTACGTGCAAGAAGTCAAAACTCTTTGACCCACAAGACTGGCACTTGTCTGTGAAAAGTGGCACTCCGCTGGAGGCGAAAAGTTGAATGAAATATTTGTCCAAACAATATATTGGATTTGCCTTGCCAAAGCAGATGCTCTTCATTGCGCGCAAGGAAAGAACCATCAAGTTTGCCCTTTCCGAAGCCGATGAAACATCCATGATGTTTAACACTTCCAAAATTGCCATGCCGGAAAAATATTTGTCAACATCCTCAGAAAACTCTTTGAAGTTTTCGATTGGCTCAAAGCCCACAACAACCTTTCCTGCCTTGCTATCCTCAAGGATGAACTCCCCAAAGGTGAAAGGAATTTGTGCTTGTTTCATCTTTGCTGTGGGATTTTTTACACCCTTTAAAGTTGCCCAAATTCTTCCTTGCTCAATAGAAAAAAGAAGAATACTCTTATCCTTCTCTTTTTTATCAACTGATCTGACAACTATTGCTTTTATCTTTTCTGACACTACAATTCCCTTGTTTCTTCCAGTTCTCTCAGTGCGTTTCCTGCCTTCACAAACTCATCGGCAAACTCTACACTTCCGTCTGAAAGCCCAAACAAATGAAAGTTTCGGACATACTCTCGCTTAAGTTCTTTTTTGTCCATCAGCACCTCCACTTTTAGAGTGTGCAAAACGCACCTTTATATTCTTATTGTATAGTATGAAAATCAAAAAATCAAATATTTTTAATCAGATTTATCAGATTTTTCTTATAAACAAACTTGCAAAAGAAAATGTTGTGTCCACTTGGCTTGTGTTTACAAGATATAGTGTGCTTGTCTGTGGCACCGTCAAAACCAGTGTTCTGCCCAGACTGACCAAGTCGCCAACCGTCTGCGACACCGCCACGTTTGAGCCAACAACCAAAGTGCCGTCCAGCGTCAGCCCAACAGACAACTCTCCGCCCGCTGGCACAGTG
>CANRLJ010000101.1 GCA_947631485.1 uncultured Clostridia bacterium
AACATAAAAAAATAAAAACAAAATAAAGACTTTTTCAAAATAAAAAAAGTGAGATTTCTCTCACTTTGTCTTTTGCTGAGTTGTCTCTTTGTGTGGCTGCTGTGACTGTTCTGGCTGAGTGTGCTGTTCCTCGGCAGGCTTTTGCTCTGTTTCGCCACCTTGCTTTTTGCAGTAAGCGGCACACAAGTCTCCAACCACCTTGTCCTTGATTTCTCTTTCAACAACCTCCTCATCAAACAAGTTTCTTGACAACATCTTGCCGAAAAACTCTCTGTCTTGTTTTGTCTCAGCATGCGCAACCAATGTCGAGAACACCCAAGTCTTAAAGCCCTGCTGCGTTCCGTAGATGATGGCCTCAACAAATCTTATTTTGGCGTCGTCATTTATCTGACATTTCAAAACGCTGCTAAGCATGTTTATCTTGCTGTAGGTGTCAAGCATGCAAACAACTTGCAAGAAGTCATACACGCCGTTGTCAAAAGGAATTCCCTCAAACTTTGAATTTGCAACAAGATTGATGAATTTTTCCATTTCTGGGCAACGAACAGAAAGTATTATGCGAAGCAAATCCACTTTTTTATCAAAGGTCTCCGCCCCTGTAACAAACAAAAATCTGTCACACTTTTCAAACATATATTCCAAATTTCTAAGGTATTTCATTGAAAGTCTGCCAAGTTTGACATTTCTCTCTGAATTGGCAAAAATCTTGTCGCTGAGAGAAAATGCCTTAAAACAACATCTGCCGTATATTCTGTCTGCTTTTTTGCGCTTTGCGTCATTAAGATTTCGCATGTTCTTCTCCCCCAATAATCGTTTGTTATGATAGCACAAAAAAACAACTTTGTCAATACCTACTGTGGCGTAAAATTTAAAGATGAATTGTTTTCCAAATAAACCTGCGGAACTTTTCCGGGAATAACGCTTTCAGACACCAAAACTTCGGTGATGCTGTCTATTGTGTGAGTGTAAGCAGGCAAAATCAGGCTTACGCTTGCAAACAACTGAATATAAAGCGAGTGGTTTGTCTGATTTGCACCTGCGCCAACAAATGTGTTTTTAAAAGTGGAAGTCATCGCCCCAATGGAAACAAGTTTCAGGTTCACTTTTGGGCCGATATCAACCAAAAATGGTATGCCTGAAAATGTTCCAAGTGCAACATCAATGCCCTTTTCGCCCATTTTGTCAAGGTTTATTTGCGCAACCTGATAGAACTTTCTTGCAATCACATTAAGTTTGACAGTTTCAAGGGCAATCAAAGCAACATTTCCTTCACTGTCAAAGGTTATGTCAACAAGGTCTTTGTAGGACAAGTTTTCTTCACTTAAAACATCGCAGACGGCATCACTTACTGCACTTGTTGAAAGAGAAAATATCATCTGTTCGGTCGCCTCCACAACAATCGGAAAGACAATGCCAAACACATAGCCCAAACAGATGCAAATCAAAGAAAGAAAAATAAAAAGCAAAATCCATGCCTTTCTGCGTCTTCTCTTTTGATATAAATTTTTGTAATATCCAACCACAAAACTATTTATATGAATTAGTTTTGCAAAATTTGTCAAATTTTAAATAATCAATATGTGCGTGATATGTAATTGCATAATACACAACATATGGTGTATTATGCAAATAATAATTATTTTTTTGTATGCGATTTGAATATGAGTGCAAACAGAAAGGCAAATCCAATCGCCGCGGCAATGCCGCCTGCTGTTGCAGTAAGTCCTCCGGTGAATATTCCCAAAAAGCCGTGGGTCTTCACAGCACCTATCGCACCTTTTGCAAGCGACGCCCCAAAGCCAATGATGGGCACATTTATTCCCGCCTTTGCAAAGTCAGAAATGTAATCAAAAACACCCACGGCTTCAAGGACAACACCAACCAAAACAAATGTCACCAAAATTCTTGCTGAGGTTATGTTTGTTGTGATAATCAAAATCTCACCTATCATACAGACAAGTCCGCCAATCAAAAACACCCAAATGTAATCAACAAAAATTTGCATATAATCCTCCCTACGCTTCAATCACCAAGGCGTGACATGTGCATGGAATTGTGTCGCCTTGTTGAGTTGATGTTGTGCTTAAAAGTGCACCTGTTGGCAAAAACAATATTCTCTTGTAGGCCTTTTCTCTGAGTTTGTGCATGACAAATGAGTTAAAGACTGTGGCACAGCACCCAGCTCCCGATGCCCCACAAAGCGTCTGTTGGCTTCTTTTAAAATACATCTGTCCACAATCACCATAGTTGCTGCCCAAAGTAACGCCCTCGTCATCCATTAGGTCAATCAAAATTTCGCTTCCAAGTTTGCCCAAATCGCCTGTCAGAATTAAATCATAATCCTCTGGCTTTGTCTTTGTGTTCTTAAAGTGATTCAGCAGCGTGTCTCTTGCCGCAGGAGCCATTGCGCCACCCATGT
Organism: uncultured Clostridia bacterium; assembly: GCA_947631485.1. Classification (GTDB taxonomy): domain Bacteria; phylum Bacillota; class Clostridia; order Christensenellales; family UBA1242; genus Caccovivens. The sequence continues at coordinate 2,420 of CANRLJ010000101.1, forward strand.
TGTTCACATCGTTAATCCCCCAATCTATGACCTTTCCAAATGTGACGGTGGTTATTCTTGGGCCATCTCCCTCCAAAGAAATGACACAACTGCCAGCCCCTGTCACCGTCCACTGAGATGTTGGAGGACGCTGATTTCCAAGTTCAAGAGGAAATCTGTATTGGCGTTCGGCGGTGGAAAAGTGCGAACCGGTGCAACACACAACATTTTTCGAATAGCCTCCATCCACAAGCATGGATGCCACAGCAATGCTCTCCGCCATGGTGGAACATGCCCCATAAACACCCAAAAATGGAAACTTAAACGCCCTTGCAGCGTAGGAAGAACTTATTATTTGATTTAAAAGGTCTCCTGCAATCATGATGTCTATGTCTTTTGTCTGCAATTTGGCGTTTTGGACGACGCCTGTTATTGCACTCTCAAGCATCTTCCTTTCCGCCTTTTCAAAGGTCTTTTCCCCAAAAAAGTCGTTTTTCATGACATAGTCAAAATATTTTGCAAAGTTGCCGTTGCCCTCCTTTGGGCCAACT
>CANRLJ010000102.1 GCA_947631485.1 uncultured Clostridia bacterium
GGTCTACCCCCGGCTGAGCGCCGATATATTCCGCCGCCGCGCGGTTGTCTCCGGTCAGCAGGCAGGTTTCCAGCCCGGCCGCCTTCATATGGCCGATCGCGTCGCAGCTGGTCGGCTTTACCACGTCGGCGACGCCGATGACGCCCAGAAGCATCCCCGCCTTCGCGGCATAAATCAGCGTCCGCCCCTGCGCGGCCAATTCTTCCGCCTTTGTAGATGTATTCCAATGTGTCAGGAATAAAGGTGATTACACTTGTTTCAACAAGGCTGTTCAGTCTTTCAACAATTTCTGAAACAGTCTTGCCTTCGTCACGCATCTTGACCGCTTCCATGATGTAGCCAAGTATTGTTTGAGCAAGGGCTTGGCTGTCAAAAACCGTCACTTTAGATGGGTCTTTGCACTGTTCTTTTGCCAAATTTGCAACGCTGTATGACCCGGAAACTGTGCTGCTTATTGTAAACGCCAAAACCTCATCGCCATTGTCAATAGCTTTGTTGTATTCTTCTATGAAAAGTTCCAGTGAAGGCTGGCTTGTTTTTGGAAAAAGTTTTGTCCTTGTGAAGTCATCGAAAAACTGTCCAAAAGTGCCAGGAGCGCCTTCGATGAATTCTTTATCCATATACAAATATCTGAGTGGAACAACGGAAATGTTGTGTTGTTTTAAAAAATCGGTAGGGGCGTATGATGTGCTGTCTGTAATAATTTTTATCATTTAATACCTCTTAACTTCAATTATTTTAACATATCCACAAAGTTTATTACAAACAAAAACAAAGATAAATTAAATTTTGTCTGCAAATTTTGTAGTTTAAAAAATTGATTGACTTATTTTTTATTTATATGTTATATTAAATTGAATTATAATTACGGAGGCTTTAAAATGGAAGAATTGTCAAATGAGGTGGATATTCGCCGTCAAAAGATTGATGAACTCAGAAAGTTGGGAGAAATTCCTTACAAAGAAAAATTTGACCGCACATGCACAATTTCGGAGGCAAGAAACAAACTTGGAGAAAAAGTTAAGATTGCAGGAAGAATTGTTTTCAGACGCATAATGGGTAAGTTTGGTTTTTGCCAAATAAGAGATATCTATGACAAAATACAAATATCCGTTGGCAGAAACGAGTTTTCTGAAGAGGACTACAATTTCTACAAAAAAATGATTGATATTGGCGACTTTGTTGGCGTTGAAGGAGAGGTTTACGAAACGCAAACAGGCGAGGTCACCGTCAGAGCGGAAAAGATTGTTTTGCTTTCAAAAACTCTGAGACCACTTCCTGAGAAATTTCATGGCATCGCTGACACAGAGATTAAATATCGCCAGAGATATTTGGACCTCATCACAAACGAAGAAAGCAGAAAAATCTTCCTCACAAGAAGCAAGATGACATCCTTTATTCGCAGATTTTTGGAGGAAAATGGCTTTATTGAGGTTGAAACTCCAATTTTACAGACAAGTGTTTCAGGTGCAAGTGCAAAACCTTTCTTCACACATCACAACGCACTTGACCTTCAGTGCAATTTGCGAATTGCCTTTGAGTGCGCATTAAAGGAGTGCATTGCTGCCGGTATTGACCGCGTGTTTGAACTTGGAAAAGACTTCAGAAACGAGGGTATGGACCCAGCACATTTGCAAGAATTTACGCAGGTTGAGTGGTATGCTTCATATTGGAACTTTGAGGACAACATAAAGTTTTTCAAAAAGTTTCTCATCGAACTTATGAAAAACTGCCTTGGAACAACCAAAGTCAACTATCAAGGTCAAGAGGTTGAGTTTGACACAGAGTGGGAAAGAATTGATTATGTTGCCAAGATGAGAGAGATTTTGGGGTGCGATTTCCTTAAAATCGACAACTTGGACGAACTGAAAAAGATTGCTGTTGACAAAAAACTCTTCTCATATGGAGACTTGGAGGAGTGCAAGAGTGTGAGAACGCTTATTGACTACATCTACAAGCGTAAAATTCGTGCAAACATAGTAAACCCAACAATCCTCTTCAACTATCCTGCATCTTTAAAGCCTCTTGCAAGAAGAAATGACAAGGATGAAAACATCGTCGATGTCTTCCAAATTGTTGCTGGCGGACAAGAACTTGTAAATGCCTACAGCGAACTTGTTGACCCAATCGTGCAGAGAAAAACTCTTGAAGAACAACTGCAAGAGAAGGCTCAGGGTGATGAAGAAACTATGGATGTTGATGAGGACTTCTTGCTTGCAATGGAACATGGCATGCCTCCAATTTCGGGGCTTGGCTTTGGGATTGACCGTTTCTTGCAATTTGCGTTTGACTGCCCAAACATCAGAGATGTCGTTCTCTTCCCACTTATGAAATAGGCGCAAGGAGAAAGTATGAACGCAAAATTTATAATGGATGGGTTGGACATAATGGTGGAAGACCCACATTGTGAATTGATACACAAAACTCCGTTTGAATTGCTGGTGGCAGTGATTTTGTCAGCACAATGCACGGACAAAAGGGTCAATCAGGTGACCAGCCAACTTTTTAAAACCCACAACACGCCAGGCGACTTTGCAAATATGCCGCTTGGAGAACTTGAAGAAAAAATCCACTCGTGTGGGTTCTATCACAACAAAGCAAAGGCAATAATTTCGGCAAGCAGAGACATAATAGAAAGGTTTGGCGGAGAAGTTCCAAAAAACTTTGACGATTTAACAACACTTGCGGGCGTTGGAAGAAAGACGGCAAATGTTGTTGTGGCTGAGGCATTTGGAGGAGATGCTTTTGCCGTTGACACGCATGTTTTGAGGGTGTCAAACAGGCTTGGAATTGTTAAAACGCAAAACCCAGACAAATGCGAGGAAAAACTGAGGGCGTTCTTTCCTAAAAACAAATGGTCAAAACTGCATTATCAGATGGTTTTGTTTGGAAGATACACCTGCAGGGCGATAAAGCCAGACTGTGGCAAATGTGTCT
>CANRLJ010000103.1 GCA_947631485.1 uncultured Clostridia bacterium
CAGACGAAAAGGGAAAGGTGACGGTTGTTGCAATGACAGGACTTGAAAGCGATGAAAATCAGCCTGCTTGCATCAAGTCGTATGTGTATGGCGCTTGGGAGGGCTTTTGCCGTTCGTTTGAAATGGCATTTGGCTTTGCTTGGGTGGTTTTGAAAAGCCTTTGGATGCTCATCACTTTTCAAATTCCTATCACTCAAATGGGCGGAACAATCTCGACCATTGCCGAAATGGCAAACTTTGCCTCACAGAGTTTGTCATATATGCTTGTTTTCATACCTTTGATTGCTGCAAACTTGGCGGTGTTTAATGTTTTGCCGTTCCCAGCACTTGATGGCTCGCATGTTTTGTTCACACTGATAGAGTGGATTCGCGGAAAGCCAATCAACAGAAAAGTGGAAAATATGATTCACTTTGTCGGAATATGCATCCTCTTTGCCTTTGTGATAATTGTGGACATATTGCATTTTGCACTGCCGAAATAATTTAGATTCTCTGTGTTCTTGTTTTGTCTTGACATTGTTTTTAAATTATTGTAGAATATTTCCATGGTCTTTGAAGAAGAATTTAATTCCACTTTTGGAAATAAATACAGCCAACTTCATTTGAAAAGCGTTGTGGTTAAGAAAAAGGATGCCCTTGCCACAATAACTTTTTTGTATCCTGCAAATTCGGAAGATTTGACAATAGAAGAAAAGCACGAAATCATCGATTTTTTCAAACAAAGGCTGGATTTTGAAAGGCTGGACATAAAAGTCAAATTCATGAAGACCTATGTTGAGGAAAAACTTATATTAAAGGCCATTGAGATTTATTTTCAACAAAAATATCAACTCATCAGCACCTATTTGAAAGACCAAAACTTTCACATAGACATAACTCCAATAGATGTTTCTGTTCAGATTGAACTGAGCACTCGCATGCACACATTTTTCTTGGAGCACAACATTTTGAGCGACCTTTCAAAATATTTGAAGGAAAATTTTCTTGTGGACTTTGTTGTCACAATGGAGGAAAACAAAGATATTGTTGACGAAGTTGACATCGAAAATGTGGAGATAAAAGCAAGTTTTAAAGCCGTTAAGAGATATAAGGTTGAGGTTGTCAAAGAGTTTGTGGGCAAGGATTTTGTCACCAAACCACAATACCTTTCCGACATCAAACAGCCAACACAAGGGGTTGTTGTTGCTGGCTTTGTTGACAAGGTGGAGCGCAAAGATTTTGTCATCAAACAAGGCAAGCGAGAGGGGCAGCAAAAGGCGTATTTCACATTTGTGTTGCAAGACGACAAAGGAAAGATGGATTGTTTGTATTTTTGTGCGAAAAAATATGAAAAGCCAATGAGTGCACTTGAGGACTTTATGTATGTTTTGGTTCAGGGCGATGTGAGACTGAACAAACTTGGAAAACTTTGCCTATACATCGAAAAGATGGCACTTGCAACAAAGGTTGAGGAGGAAGAAAAGCCAAAGAAACTTGAATATGCCGGAAAAGTTGTTGACACCGAAAAGATTGTTGCTCTTGAACAAGACACGATGTTTGACCACAAGGACAGATACAATAAAAAGATTATGGGAAGAAACATCGTTGTTTTTGATATTGAAACAACAGGGCTCGACCCAGAATCAGACCAAATAATCGAACTTGGAGCGGTTAAGATTGAAAACGGAAACATTGTCGAAAAGTTTTCAACTTTCGTAAAGCCAACAAGGGCAATTCCAAGGGAGGTTTCAAGGCTTACAGGAATCACAAATGAAATGGTTAAGGATGCTCCACCAATAGAGTTTGTGATTCGTGATTTCTATGATTTCACAAGGGGTTGTGTGCTGAGTGGGCACAACCTCATCGGCTTTGACATAAAGTTCATCAAAAGAGAGGGTGAAAATGTGGGTTTGGTGTTTGACAACGACCTTATTGACACCATGAACGAAGCAAGGGTTTCCAGGCTTAAAATTTCAAGATTCAATCTTTCAACTGTCACAAAAGCGCTTGGAATTTCGCTTGAAGGGGCGCACAGAGCATGGAACGATGCCTTTGCAACCGCACAAGTGCTTTTGAAACTTAATGAAATTTGATAAAAATTAAAAAAATCTTTAAAATTTCTTGCATTTTAGATAAAAGTAGGTTATAATATTCATATCTTGACAAGTAGGAGGCAATTTTTGCCTCCTACGTTTGTTAAATAGGAGATTTTGGAGGTTTTATGGCAAAAGTAAAACAAATTTGTGAAGAAAAACTCAGACCAATCATTGAAGAGATGGGGTTTGAACTTGTCGATGTTTCATATGTCAAAGAAAATGGTGGCATGAGCCTGATTTTCACAGTTGACAAAGAAGATGGCGTTGGCATTGATGATTGTGAGGTTGTCAGCAAAAAACTCGACCCTATTTTGGATGAATTAAACCCAACTGACGACGCTCCATACACTCTTGTTGTTTCTTCGCCTGGGCTTGATAGACCTTTAAAATCTGACAGAGATTTTAAACGCAATTTAGGAAAAAAGGTGGAGGTGAATTTGTTTGCCAAGGTTGACGGAAGAAAAACCTTTGTTGGACAACTGAAATCTTTCGACGACAAGACAATTCAAATTGATGAAGACGGAAAGGCATGCACTTTCAACCGCGACAAAATTGCATCAGTGAAACTCGTGATTGAGTTTTAATTAAAAAGGAGAAGAAAATGGTAAATAAAGACTTTTTTAAAGCACTCGAGGACTTGGAAACAGAAAAGAAGATTGACAGAGATGTGTTTATTCAAACTCTTGAAACAGCACTCACATCTGCCTACAAAAAGATGTATGGTGAGGCAAAATCTGCCATGGTGAAACTGTATCCAGAAAGAAACACAATCAGAATTTATTCCTACAAGAC
>CANRLJ010000104.1 GCA_947631485.1 uncultured Clostridia bacterium
CGTAGGGCCAATCATAAGCACATTGCTCTTTTCAAGTTCAAGCGTCTTGTCGTCTTTCTTTTTGTTTTTGTTATGTTCGTTGTAGTTTATTCTCTTATAGTGATTATACACAGCAACTGAAAGCACTTTCTTTGCCTGCTCTTGCCCAATAACAAACGCATCAAGGCTTTTCTTGATGTCTTTTGGCGATGGCAAAACAAGGTCTTTGAAAACCTTGACTTTTGTTGTTTCCTCTCTGATTATGTCGGCGCAAATTCTTATACAATCGTCACAAATAAAAGCATCTCCATTTGGGCTTGCAATAAGTTTTTTTGCCGCCTTTTGTGGTTTTCCACAAAAAGTGCAAGCGCACATTTCAATTTCCTTCATAAATCAATCCTTTTTAGATTTTCTTGTAACAAAAATATTGTCGATAAGGCCATATTTTTTTGCTTCTTCTGCAGACATATAGTTGTCGCGGTCTGTGTCCTTTTCAATTGTGGAAAGGCTTTTGCCGGTGTTTTCGCTGAGAATACGATTCAGCATGTTCTTTATCTTCTTCATATGCTGAGCCTGTATTTCAATGTCACTTGCCTGCCCTTGTGTTCCGCCAAGAGGTTGGTGAATCATAATCTCGCTGTTTGGCAAGGCAAATCTCTTTCCTTTTGTGCCGCTGGAAAGCAAAAATGCCCCCATTGAAGCAGCAAGGCCTATGCAAATGGTTGAAACATCACACTTAATATAGTTCATAGTGTCATATATTGCAATGCCTGCAGTCACAGAGCCGCCTGGGCTGTTGATGTAGAGGAAGATGTCTTTGTCAGGATTTTTGCCCTCCAAATAGATGAGTTGTGCGATGACAACATTTGCCGTTGCATCAGTGATTTCTCCTGTCAAAAATATAATCCTGTCCTCAAGCAACCTAGAATAGATGTCATAAGACCTTTCACTTGACCCAGTTTGGTCAACCACCATAGGAATTAACATAATTTCTTTCTCCTTTTATTATTAAAATTCAAGTTTTTGATTTGCGTCAATTTCCATTTTGTTGTTTTCTATCAAAAATTTTCTAAGTTTGTCAACAAGAAGGTCGTTTACTTTGTGTTCGATTTCATGTTCGTCCACAATGCCCTTTGTGCCCTCTTTAATTTCTTCTTCCGTCAACATGATGTTGTTTTCTTTGATAATTTTGCGATAGATATATCTTATCTTTGTCCTGTATATCACGCTTTCGGTGATTCTCTTTTCAAGTTCTGAGATTTCCGTTCCATACATGCGAAGAACAAACTCCTCAAAAGGCATGTTGAGTTGTTTTGCATAGTTTTGCATGCCAACAATCTCGTTTTGAACATTTCTGTCAATCATCTCCTGAGGAAGACTGATTTGTGTGTTTTCAACAAGATAATCTCGCATCTCAATTTCAAAGGTGTTCTTTTGCTCTTCTTGTTTCATAGTTTGAATATGAGCAAAAACATGTTTTCTATACTCCTCAACGGTTTCAAATTCTGTCGCATTGGAAATTAAATTGTCGTCAAGTTCTGGCAAATGTCTTTCTCTCACAGCCTTAATTGTGACTTTAAACAAGGCTTTTTGCCCCTTAAATTCGTCTGCATGATAGTTTTCTGGGAAAGTGACATTAACATCCACAACTTCGCCCTTTTTGTGACCAATCAACTGCTCTTCAAAGTTGTCGATGAAGGTGTGTGAGCCGATTTCCAAAGTGTAGTTTTCTGCGCTGCCGCCTTCAAACTCTTTGTCATTGATAAATCCGACAAAATCAATCACTGCGCTGTCGGTGTCTTTGATTGGTCTGTCCACCGTTTCAAAGGTTGAGTTGTCAAGCAAAAGGTGATGGATTTCGTGCTCAATTTCTTTGTCGTCCACCTTTGTGTCAGGAACTTTAAATGTCTGTCCTGTGTATTTGCAAATCTTAAAATCAGGGACAATTTCGAAAGTAATCTTAATTTTAAGCCCCTCTTCAGGTTTAAAACTTTGCAACTCTGTCTTTGGCATAACAACAGGCTCATATTCAGGATTTTTTTCCATAACTTCCGTCAAGGTGTCCTCAATAAGATTGTTTAAGGCATCATCAAAAAACACGCCATCGCCATAATTCTTTTCAATAACCCTTCTTGGCGCTTTGCCTTTTCTGAACCCCTCAACAGGATATTTGTTTTTTGTGGTCTGATAAACCTTTTCTACGGCTTCCTCCCACTGTTTGTTGTCAATTTCAAGGTCAACTTCAACATTTGTGTTTTCAACTTTTAATTTGTACATATCAATCTCCTTTTCTGCAAATTTTGAAATTTCTGAACAATTTTAGCATACTCTTCGCTAAAAAGCAACAAATATTGACACAAACTTATGTCTATTTTTGATGGAAAATGAATAAAAATGTCGATTAAAGACACTTCTTCCCAAAACATTGTTTTCAAAGCAAAAAGAAAAGCCATGTCACAGACTTTTCATCAGTTTTTGCAGATTTTGTGTATTATGACTGCATAACACAACAATATATTGTGTATTATGCAATCAGTTTGTGTGAATCTTTACTTTGTTTGCAACTGCCTTGCGCATGTCCTCATTTATTGCGGCATAGTGCTTTTTGGTTGTGTTCACATCCTTGTGCCCCAAAACATCGGCAACAATATATATGTCCTTGGTTTCTCTATACAAGTTTGTGCCAAAGGTGGAACGCAATTTGTGTGGAGAAATCTTTTTCAAAGGGCTTCCCTCCTTGGCAAACTTCTTCACCAAGTTTTCAACTGCTCTCACACAGATACGCTTGTTTTGAAGAGACACAAACATG
>CANRLJ010000105.1 GCA_947631485.1 uncultured Clostridia bacterium
GAGACAAGGTGGTGCTTGTCAGCGGTCAACAGGCAGGAAAAAGAGGAACAAACCTGATGGTAATCAAAAAATTGTAGGAGGAAAACATGACTTTGCTGATTGTCGTTTTGATTATTTCGGCAATTTCCATTGGGACAAGCATCCCCGTGGCATTGTCCAATCACATACCAATTTCTCAGGTGTTTTATGACTTTTCGTCATGCCTCGTCTTTATTGGAGTTTCGTGTGAGTTGTTGCTCTTGCTTTTCAGATTTATCTTCAAACACAAGTTCAACCCAAACAGCAAATTGTTTTATGTCTCAAAAGCAGAAGTGAGGTTTTATGAAAAGACAAAGATAAGATTTTGGAAGAAAATAATCCCCGATTTAGGATTTTTGGTTGGATTTAAAAAGCAGTTGACAAAAGTTGAAGTTCACAATTCTCAGTTTTATAAAAGATTTTTGTTTGAAAATGTCAATGCGGCATATTTGCACTTCTTCACATTTTTAATTTCTCCAACATTTTTTGTATTCCTCACAAAAACCTTCTATTTGTCAATCGGAATTCCTTGTATGCTCATCTCTTTCTTGCTCAACCTGCTTCCAGCATTGCTTCAAAGATATTTGCGTCCAAGACTGCTTGCACTCTACAATCTGACCTGCAAAAGAGAGCAAGCAAGTCAAAACTTGCAGCCACAAGCAGCCATTGCATAAATTTGAGTAAATAAAACAAAAAAATCTAGCATTTGCTAGATTTTTTATGCATTTCTGATTGAAACCTCGTCATTTTCTGGTTTTGGCTCTTCAACTTCTTCAACTTCTTCAGCGTCTTTTTTGTTGTTCTTTTTGACTTGGTTTGCTTTCTTTTTTCTCTTTCTTGGCTTATATGCAATCGCCCAAAGCCCAGGTGTGATAAATACAGAAGAATAGAAGCCTGCCAAAATACCAATCATGATTGGAAACGCAAATTCTCTGATGTTTGCAACGCCAATCACAGTGACAAAGAAAATCATGATAAATGTTGTGAGCGTCGTCAGAACAGAACGCGTCATTGTCTGTCTGACAGAAACATTTGCAATTTGTTCGTTGACAATCTTTGCGTCGGTTTGTCTTGCGTATTTAATCTCGTCACGCATGCGGTCAAAGATGATGATTGTGTTGTTGATGGAATATCCCAAAATGGTGATAAGTGATGCGATAAACGACACATTTATTTCAATTCTGCAAATCAAAACGATTGAGGCTGTGACCAAAAGGTCATGGAAGAGTGCCAAGATTGCCGCCAGCCCTGCCGTAAGTTCAAACCTAAACGCAACATAAATAAGTATGACAACCACTGCCACAAGCAGTGCAATAAAGGAATTCATCATCAGTTCCGAACTCACATTTGCCGTGGTGATTCCACCATTGGAAATCAGCCCGCTTTCCGTGTCTTCAGAATACCCAAAGGCCTCCAAAAGTTCGCTTTTAATCGTCTCGTTAAGTTCGTCGTCTGTGTTGTTTTGAAATTTCACCAAAACGGCGTCGCCATTGGTTCTTAAGTCGTCGTCATCAACAACCATCGTTGTCTTCTGGATGGAAGAAACAGAATAGTTGTATTTGTTCAGCACCCCATTGATGACTCTTTCAATTTCGCCCAAATCTTTGTCTATGTCGTATTTTGTTCCGTATGTTCCGTCTTTATCAATGAAGATTGTCATGTTTGAGCCACCAGTGAAGTCGATGCCCAAATTGAAACCCACTGTGGAAAGCAAAATCACGCCAACAAGTATGATTATTATAGGTGCGATTATAAACCACTTCAGGTTTTTGCAGAAATTGAATTTAGTGTTTAATATCTTCTCATCAAGGGAGAATCTTGTCTTTTTCTTATATCTTTCCATTGTTTCCCCCTACCACTTCTTCCTTAAGATGTTTTGGCTGTTTTGGCAAATGCAGTTTCTTTTCTTTGAAACTGTTGAAAGGAAGATACCACTTCACAAAGAAGCGCAAAATCACCAAGTTCATGAAGATTGAAAGCAAAATGCCAATCAAAAGCGTGATGGCAAAGCCCTGAATTGAGGCAGTGCCCAAAATATACAAGATGACTGCGGTGAATATTGTTGTGATGTTGCTGTCGAAGATAGGCCAAAACGCACGTTTAAAGCCGGTCTTAACAGCAAGTGGAATCTTTTTGCCAGACTTATATTCTTCTCTGAAACGCTCAAAGATGATGACCGTTCCGTCAACTGCCATGCCGATGCTGAGGATGATGCCCGCAAGCCCCGGCAGAGTGAGTTGAACAAACGAAATCGCTTGCAAGAAGAACAGCATTAAAATGATGTAGATGACAAGTGCAAAGGATGCCAAAAAGCCGAAATCACCATATCTCAGCCACAGCAAAAGCATAATCAGCACAAGCCCAACAAGCCCACCGATAAGGGCAAGTTTAAGTGCCTCTGCGCCGAGTGTTGCGGAAACAACAGTTCTCTCCAAGATGGAAAGTTCAACATCAAAAGTGCCGCTCATGATTTGAAGAGCGTATTCTGATGCTGCCTGATATGAATTCATGTTTTCACTTGAAATAAAGGTGCTTCCGCCCTTGATTACTGTGCTGCACGTGATTTGACTTGCCTGCTCGTCATCGCCAAAAAAGACATAGATTGTGCCGGAAGTTGTGCCGTTTGAAGAGACATCGCTTGTCAAACTTTCAAACTTT
>CANRLJ010000106.1 GCA_947631485.1 uncultured Clostridia bacterium
GCCTCTTCGGTGGAATTTAAAATTCTTTCCTCAATCGCTTTCAAATCTGGCGTGGTGTATCTTTCTGCATTGGTCAGAGTTTGTTTTCTTGTGTATCTCAAAGGAACAAGGTCCTTTTGCCCCTTGCTGACCTCAATATAAAAGCCAAAGACATTGTTAAATGCAATCCTAAGGTTTTTTATGCCGGTTTTTTCTCGCTCCAACCTCTCCAATTCTGCACACTGAGCATTTGCCGTGTTTTTTGCGTCTCTGAGTTCGTCAAGTTGTTGATTGAAGCCCTTTTTGATGTAGCCTCCATCCTTCATGGATGTTCCCGCGTCATTTACAATGGCACTTTCAAGAAGTTTGACAATCTCGCCAAAATCCTTTATCTGTTCCAGGCAAGAGACAAGTTTTTTGGATGTCACATTTTTCAAAATTTCTCTTATCTGTGGAATTTGAGAAAGCGACAACTTAAGATTTACAAGTTCGATAGGCGAAATGTTGCCATAGGCAATTTTGCCGCAGGCACGCTCTATATCTCTGACCTGCGACAAACTTTGAGACAGTCTGTCTCGCATAATCAAATTTTTTGTCAATTCCTCAACCGCATCCAACCTGTCGTTTATCTCTGTGGAATTTGTTGATGGGTGGTCAAACATAAACCTGAAACATCTTGCGCCCATGCTTGTTTCGGTCTTGTCCATAAGCCAAAGCAGAGAGCCATATTTTTTTCGTTCTCTGATGCTTTCAACAAGTTCCAGATTTCGCCTTGTGTTCATGTCCAAAGTCACATAATTGGTGTTTCTGATTTTTGTGATTTTGTTTATGTTTTTCAAAGAACGCTTTTGTGTTTCTGTCAAATATTGCAAAATGCCACCTATTGCTGGCAAATCAAACTTTGTCAGTTCATACACAGACACGGCGTTTTCACCAAAGAATTTTCCTAAATATTCCTTTGCGTTTTGCACAGAAAAGGCATAGTCAAAATATGGCTCAAATCTTGGAAAAGCCCCCGTTCGCAAAATTGGAAGTTCTTTATAAAACTCGCCAGCCTCAGCATTTCCAATCACCTCTGAAGGCTGCAAACTGCTGAGCAAGTCGGTGAAAGGGCCCTCAAGATTGTCGTCAAACATGCAAACTGAAAAGTCTCCGGTGGTTATGTCGGTGTAGCAGACCGACAATTTGTCCTCCTGTTTAAAAATTGACATGATGTAGTTGTTTTTGCTTTCTTCAAGCATGCAGTCGTCTGTCACAGTGCCAGCAGTAATCACCCTTACAACTTCTCTGTCAACAACCTTTTCCCCCTCACGAGGAACAGTGCCAAGTTGCTCGCAAATTGCAACTTTATATCCCTTTGCAACAAGTTTTGCAATATAATTTTCTGCTGCATGATATGGCACGCCGCACATAGGTGCACGCTCATCAAGCCCACAATTTTTGCCCGTCAAAGTCAGGTCAAGCACCCTTGACGCCTCGATTGCATCGTCAAAGAACAACTCATAAAAATCTCCAAGGCGATAAAAGAGCATACAATCCTGATAATTGTCTTTCATCTCCAAATACTTTTTCATCATAGGAGAAAGTTCTTCTCTATTGATTTTTTTCACCAATTCGCTCATTTGTTTTCCTTTTGAATTTTCTTTTCAAGTGCAAGCAAAAGATTCACGCGCCTCTGTTTTTCACTCTGTGGGATTTGCCCATCCATCTTGCTGGCAACTGTGCCCTCTCTTGGAGAATACATAAATGCAAAAATGCCGCTAAACTTCACCTCTTCAACCAAACTCATAGTGTCCAAAAACTCCTCTTCGGTTTCGGTAGGAAAACCCACAATAAAATCTGATGTTATGCGTGCATCAGGAATTTTTTCTCGGATTTTTTTTATGATTTCCGAATATTTTTCACGCGTGTATCGCCTGTTCATAAGGCCCAAGATTCTGTTGTTTCCGCTTTGTGCTGGAAGATGTATTTCTTTTAAAATCTTCTCCTCACCTGCAACTGCATCAATGACATCATCCGTCAAGTCCTTTGGATGCGAGGTCATAAAGCCCAACTTAAAATCTCCGTCCAAGGCACAGATGTCGTGCAAAAGTTTTGAAAAAGAAACTGCTGGCGACAAATCCTTTCCGTAAGAATTGACATTTTGCCCCAAAAGTGTGATTTTCTTGTATTTCTTTTCGGCAAGAATTTCCTTTATTTCTTTTAAGATGTTTTCTTCTGTTCGACTTTTTTCTCTGCCCTTGACATATGGCACAATGCAATAGGTGCAAAAGTTGTTGCAGCCCTGCATAATGTTCACCCAAGCGTTGTCGCCGCTTGTTCGCTTGTAAGGGATTGTCTCATCAAGGTTGCCCTCCTTGAAAAGTTTCATCTGACGCCCTTTCTTCACGGCAAGAACATACTCCTCAAAAAGAGGCATGTTGAAAGTGCCAATCACAATGTCAACAAATGGAAATGTGCGATAGATATAACTTGCGGTGCTTTCTTTTTGAGTTGCACAGCCACAAACTGCAATGATAAGAGAAGGGTTTTTCTTTTTTTGTTTTTTCAAAGCCCCAACATTTCCGAAAACTCTGTCCTCTGCCCCTTCGCGAACAGCACAAGTGTTGAAAATAATAAGGTCTGCATCCTCTCTGTTTGGGGTTTCTTCATAGCCCATCTTTTCGCAGATTGCAGCAAGTTTTTCGGACTC
>CANRLJ010000107.1 GCA_947631485.1 uncultured Clostridia bacterium
TGGTGTTTATTCCAGCAATGACATTTGGAAATATTTTCTTTTCGAAGGTGTAAGCCTTTTCATCCGCTTTTTCGTCGGCATCATAATATTTTGACAAATAGTTTTGTATTTCACTTTCAGTGAACATTGGGCTTTGTGGAGCGTCAGCCTTGTATATGTTTTTAATCCACAAAAATCCTTCTTGAGTGTTCATATAATATTCTTTTACAAGTCTTTCTGCCTCTGCTTGAACCTGGGCACTGAAATCATTTGTTTTGTATTCTGGAGCAGTGTAGTCGCCCCCAGTCTCTTCTTCACTTTCCTCTGCTGGTGGCGTTTCTGCTGGCTCTTCAGGCTTTATTACATATTGTGAAAGAAGGTCAAAAATTTGTCTGTTTGTCCAATTTGTTTCATAATTTATCGCAAACTCTTCTGCTCCCTCTGCACCTTCATTTTCTGCAATGTAACAAACAACTTTCTTTACCCTTTTTCCTTCTGCCTCTTCTCTGTATTCTATCTTTACTTCAAGTTTTTTGTTCTCCTCAAAAGGATAAGATTCCGAATCGTCAAGGGTTTTGTTTAGGTTTAAAACATTTGCATATATATACTTCATCTCTTGATATTGTGATGCAATATTGTAGTTTGAAACCGTTTGCAAACTGTTCCACAATGTCAAAAACACCGCCGTCTGCAGCACCAACATAATCAGCATTGGCAAGCAACTGCCCATGACATTGAATTGATATTTTTTATATACCTCGTTTGTCTTTTGTTGCATCAGTGTTGGCTGGTCTTTGTATTTTTGTTTTATGGCATCGAGTTCTGGCTTCATCTTTGCGTTTATTTCGTTTGTTTTCATGCTTATTTTTTTGTTTACTATGTCAAACAAAGAAAACACAACTCTCACCAAAACTGCAATGAAAATCACAGCAAGTATATAGGTGCCATTTATTCCCTTAAACGCATTTAACATGCTTTCCCAAAAACCTGTTGGCTGGGGCAGGGTCACCAGCATTGTGCTTATAAAATCCATATATGCTCTCCTTTAATATTTATGGGTACAGGATCATATCCTCTTTTCTTTTGCCATGGCACACATCTAAACAACCTTTTGATTCCAAGCCAAACACCGACCAGTCCAAACTCCTTTATGGCCTTTATCATATAGTTTGAACATGTTGGGGTGAACAGGCAACTGTGTGGAATCAGAGGCGATATGCAATATTTAAAAAAATAAACCGGCAACAACAGCACTTGTTTAAACGCGTTTTTCATACTTTTCAAAAAGCCTTTTTACTTCGTTTTGAAGTGTATTAAAGTCAAGTTGTTCTGAGCCTTCTTTTGCCATCAACACATAGTTTTTAATTTTTTTTATTGGCAATCTTTTTGTGATTTCACGAAGTCTTCTTTTCAGTTTGTTTCTCGTGTGGGCCTTTCCGATTTTTTTGTTTACAGAAAAACCAATCTTATAATCGTCAAAACGGCTCTTAACAACAAAAAGGGTGAAATACTGTGTGTTTACTCTTTCTCCCCTTTTGTATATATAAGAAAATTGACTGTTTTTTTTAAGTCTATGGTCCATAAATCCGCCTTAAGCAGAAATGTGTTTTCTGCCTCTATTTCTTCTTCTTTGAAGAGTTTTTCTTCCGCCTTGTGTCTTCATCCTTTGACGAAAGCCATGAACTTTTTGTCTTTTTCTTTTCTTAGGTTGGTATGTTCTTTTCATAAATTTCTCCTTAAATTTTTTTGCAAAATAATTCCTACTGCAAAAAGTGTCTTTTTTATTATAAAGAAAATTTTTGTTTTTGTCAACGGTCCAAGCCCAATTTACACAAAAAATTAGTGGTCAAAACTCGCATTTAAATGTTTTTTGTTTTATTTTGTCTGCCACTTTTGTTCTTTATAATAAAAAAACACCAGCAAGTGGTGTTTTATCCTATCATACGAACAGGCAAAATCAAATACAAAAATTCGTCTCCTTCAACAGGAACAATCACGCATGGATTTGCAGGAGAATTGAAACAAATCTTTACAAATTCATCGGTGTTGGCACGCAGATTTTCTATGAAATATCTGGCGTTGAAGGCAATCAACAATTCCTTTCCTGTCATGTTTATTGGAACATTTTCTTTTATGTTTCCAAGTTCGGAATTTGATGTGATGCAGAGATTTTTTTCTTTGACATCAAACTTAACACAGTTTCCTTGCCCAACTTTTGAAAGCAATGACGCTCTGTCAAGGGCATCCTCAAATTGCTCTTTGTTTACGATGCAAATTGTCTGATAGTTTGCCGAAATGATTTGTTTGTAGTTTACAAAATCTCCTTCCAAAAGTCTTGATGTCAGTTTTATATCTCCAAGGTCTGCCATGATGGTGGATTTGTCAACATACACATTTATGACATCTTCACTGTCATCCAGAAGTCTTGAAATTTCGTTTAGGCTTCTTGCAGGTATGACGATGCTGAGAGTGAGATTTGATGTTATGTTTTTCTTCACTTTGGCAAGACGATATCCATCCAATGCAATGGCGTTTAGGGTGTTTTTATCGATGTCAAAAAGCACACCTTTCAAAATTGGTCTGCTGTCGTCAACTGCCACAGAAAATATTGTTTTGTTTATGATGGTTTTTAAGTCTTTTTTTGTTATGCCAAAATACTCTTGACTTTCAATCTTTTTGAA
>CANRLJ010000108.1 GCA_947631485.1 uncultured Clostridia bacterium
CCTGCGCATTGAGGGTTCGGGAGTGTATCCACTGCAAAACAGTTTTCTGAACGACTGGAGATATGTGAAAAAAGAAAACTTCACCTCTGGCAAATATATAAACGATGGCTTGTTTCCAAAACCATCAGTTGAGGGAAACGCCTATTTGCAGGTTGTCACCTCTGGGCCAGACAGCAATGTTCAAAGCATAAAAGAAGTTTTCATCAAGATGATAACAAACGCCAAAAAGAGCATTTTGATTCAAACTCCATATTTCATCCCAGACAACGCCTTTATGACCGGGCTGAGAATTGCAATGGCAAGCGGAGTGAAAATCAAAATCATGTTGCCGGCAAAGCCAGACTACAAAAGCATCTTTTGGGTTTCGTTGACCTATCTTAAAGAAGTGGTCGATTTGGGTGCAGAAGCGTATTTGTATGACGGCTTTTTGCACAGCAAGGCGATTGTTGTTGACGACGAAGTGCTTTCAGTCGGAACTTGCAATTTGGACAATCGCTCGTTTGGACTGAATTTTGAAGACACTGTTGTGATGTATTCCAAAAAACTGAACGACGAATACAGAAAATTCTATCAAGAGGATTTGAAACATTGTCAAAAGGCTGACGCCGCATATTTCAAAAAGAAGAGATGGTTTACAAAGTTTGCCCAGGCGGTGTTTAGATTGTTTTCACCAATATTATAAAAGATGCTGAATATTCGGCATCTTTTTTGTCAATAATTGCAGCATGACACAAAGCAAAGAAACAAAAAGCACACCAAAAACTGCAAAAAAATCACAAAAAATTCAAAAAAACAGCAAAAATTCATCAAAAAATGCTGAAAAAGAGGTTTTATTGGACAAAACCTATAAATTTGAAGACGACAATTTTTATAAAGTTTTTATGGAACAAAACAGTTTGACAGTTGAAAGACCAATATACGACATCATCTACGCCAACATAATCATGCTCTTTGCCATATTTCTGTCTTGGCTTGTTCCGGTTTTGAGTTTTGGGTTGCCGATACTCTTTTTCATATATTTTGAAGTGGGAATAAGTGGTTTCGCATATAAGGTTGAAAACAACGAGAACTACAAGTTTGAGGACCTGTTTGTTTCTTTGAAAAAATATATCAAAGTTTTCTGCGTGTTTGTGATTAAGATGTTTATGACGGCGTTTTTTGCCTGCTTTCTTCTTGTCCCAGGAATTGTTGTCATGCTTCAATATTCCTTCACGGGCATAATTTTGTTTCAAAGCGACAAATTGGATGTGCGAGGCGTGCTGTCACTTTCCAAAGAGATGACAAGGGGCTTCAAGTGGAACATCTTTTTGTATGAGATGATTGCTCTTGCCACAGTGTGCGTGGCGGTGACGCTGATGTTTTGGCTGATTGTGCTGTTTGATGTCTTTTTCGTTATTCCAAATTACTTTTACATCATATTTGTGACGATGGCTGGGATTTTGGATTTTATGCTGGTGGCACTTCCTATTGTTGAAATTGCCATTGCGGACAGTTTTATAAGTGCAAAAAACAGCAAAATTGCAAAAAAATCATAACTTATGCTATTTGCTTGTTTTTTTGTGAAATTTTCGCTATAATTTTTGTAGAGGTGTAAATTGGATTACAAAGACTTTACCAAGCGAAAAGATGCCTATGATGGGTTTTTAAAACTCCGCAAAACGATTTTGGACAGTTCTGAAAACAGCAGGACCTTCAACGATGTTTTTTCGGAAATTTGCACAAGGGCATACATGGGCGACTGTGTTGCACAGGATTGTGTGGCATACTTTTTTAATAGAGGCGTTCCAAACATGCTGATGGAAAACTATGATTATTATTTGGGCTGGGAAATCTTGGCAGGTGCAAACGGAAACGAATTTGCCCTCGAAAAATTGGAGTTCTTTCTTAACTCTGCGCTGGAAGAGATTATTGATGACGAAGAACTGCTTGCCACAGCAATGCAGAGAGGAAACATAAACAAAAACAACGCCCTGATGGTGATAAGCAACCTTTTGTGCGAGGGCATTGCCGACCAAATTAAGTTGGAGCCTAAAAATTTGATTGATTTCAAAAACACGCCTGTTCCTTATTCGCCAGAAATCACAAGGGTGTATCAAGACGCACTCGACAAATGTCTGATTCCGGTGGCGCAATATTTGGTGTCATAAAAAAACCACAAATGTGGTTTTTATTTTTTTCAATTTTTTGGCTGTTTTGCCTTTCTTTTGAGAGGATTTTTTAGAATCTTCAAGTTTACAAGCAGTGCAATGCAAATTTCTATTATTTGAAAAACTCCCGCCACGGCAAATATCAGTGCCATGTTTTTGACATGCAAAAAGGACAGATAGAAAGACAGACAAATAAGCCAGCCAAAAACAGAAAGCGAAATTAAATCCACAAATTTGTAAAGCACCCTTATGTAGATTGTCACGCTTAAAAAACTTAGTGGAGAGAGATATAAATAAATCAGCCAAGGATTAAAATTTTTTATTGATGCAAGATTTAAGGCGTAAATCAAGGATGTTCCAACCGCATACATTATTGCGTTTGCAAGCAGCAACATTGTGATGCGAAACAAGGTTTTTCGCAAATTTGACTGCTTGGAGACCTCTGCTGGGGTGGGCTGGCTTTGGGATTCTTCGCCCGAC
>CANRLJ010000109.1 GCA_947631485.1 uncultured Clostridia bacterium
CTTTAATTTCTGCAACTGCCCTTTCAATTATTGGTTTGAAATCTTCCACATTATATTTTGAAAGCACAAAGTCGGCAAGGTCCATGGAAATGTCTCTTCCAATTCCAACTTTTATTCTCTCAAAGTCCTCACCGATGAAACTTACAATGCTTCTCAACCCATTGTGCGTGCCGGCAGAGCCATGCTCTCGATAGCGTATGTTGCCCTTTGGCAAATCTATGTCATCAACAACAACGACAATGCGCGCATCGGCAAACTTTTTCTTCAAAAGCGCAAGACATTCTCCACTGTTGTTCATGAAGGTTTGTGGTTTTACAAGCAAAATCTTTTGCCCATCCACAAAACCCTCGCCAACAAGTGCCTTATATTTGTTTTGAGTGATTGAAATATGAAATTCTTGCGACAAAGCATCCACAACATCAAAACCAATGTTGTGATAGGTGTGAGCATATTCTGAGGTAGGGTTTCCGAGTCCAACAACAATCAACATAAAATCACCTGTAGTTTTTTCCTATTATCTTTTCAAAAGGCCCAACTTTCTTTTTTTCTTCAATCTTGCAGTTTTGCAAATAACTTTGGCAGACAACTGCTCCATCACAGACGATGGTGTCTGTGATTTGATTTCCGCACTCCAAAACAACATTTTTGCCGATGTATGTTTCGCCCTTAAGCACATTGTTTGGATGAATTACAGTCCCCGCCTCAATTTCAACATCCGCATCAATAAAAATGGTGTTTTCGCCAAAAAATGTCACGCCATTTGCCTTGTGATATTCCAAAATTCGTTTGTTCAACACCTCAAAAGCATAAGATGCTGTGCTTGAGGAATTGACAACCGTGAAGTCCTCTTCATCAAACTTTTCGACATTACTTGACAACAACATTTTTGCCGTTTTAAGATATTCTCCTCTAAACACAAAACCCCTTGAAAGTTTCAAAACGTTCATTTTGTGCTTGGAAAAATAGGTCATAATGTCAAAAAAAGTGGATTTTTTTAAGAGAGGCGTGTCTGAATAGAACACAGCAACAAAATCAAACCCCTCAGAAAGAGCCCTGATTTTTTCCAAAAATTCGTCATCTGAAGGCTGTTCAACAATCTTTTGCTGGCAGCCAGAGGTGGCAAGTTGCACCCACTGCAAGGTGTTTTTTCCACTTATCAAAAAGTCTAAAGGAAGCCCGCCCTGTGCCTTGATTATGACAACCAGCGTTTCTTTTGAAATCCAGTCATAATTTTCTGGCTGCAAAAGAGTTTTTGAATCTCTCAAAAAGTCAAAATTTATTTCGGTTTGTTTTACCTCAATTTCCTCATCAACAATCATGAAAATATTATATTATTTTTTGCCTTTAATGTCAACAAACAAACAATATTTCAGAAATTATATTAAAACATTTTTAAAAATGCTGTAATTATGATAAAATAACATATATATGAACAAAATTGCCAAGAAAAATGTGTTTATAGTTTTGTTTTGTGTCATGCTGAGCCTTGTGTTTGGCGTGTCTTGTCTTGTGCCAACAAAAAACGCAAAGGCAGAAGAGACAATCAGTTCAACAACAATAAGCACCACATGGGACAACTTTTTTTCTGTTTCAATGCAGGCAACGCCAAGGGCAAACGAGACGATTGATGTCCAACAGGCTGAAGTTGTGGACAACCTCGGAAAAAACCGCACATATTGGCGCCTAAATTGGTCGGAGGTTGAAAGGCTGATTTTTGTGATAAACCTGACAAACACAAATGACGCCCTGACTTTCACCACATTTTCGCTGACCTCAACATTTGTTCAGACGGACGACATGCAAACACCCCTAAGCCCCCAACCAGACAAAGAAAAACCAATTGAAACGCCCCTTATTTCCTCAAAGACAATAAGTGCAAACTCCATTGTAAACCACAATTTCTATTATTACATAGACAGCACAGCAGTGGAAGGGCAAACCGAAAACGCAGCCTCTGGGCAAGATTTTGGCCTCTACAAATTCACACTTTCATACAACTACATAAAGACAAACTCAGCAAATCCAGAGGGGCAAGAAAGCAGCAACCACCTTGACATATATGTTGCGGTGATGCCAACCGAAATTGATGAAGACTTTGTGTATGAAATAAACAGAGCAGATGTTCAGATTTTGCACAAAGTGTCAAGCGCAAACCTGATGAATCAATATGAACTTTGGCTTTCAAGCAGCGAACTTTTCAGATATGTAAACCCAAGATATATAAAATGGGAGGTCGTTGGCACAGATGCAAAACGCAATCAATACGTGCTTGACAAAAACCAACGTGGCGAAGGCGGAGAAAAGACAATTTATGATGGCGGCAGTCCAAACCCACCATACGGAAGCAGTTTTGTTTTCAACAGCAACGGAATTGAAGGCCTTTGGGATGTCACCTGCAAAGTGGAGGACCAAGAAGGGCACACACTGTTTTCGGTTGGCGTAAAAAATCTATCAACCTACAGAGTTGAGCCAAAATCAAACCTCTGGTGGATAATACTTATTGCAGTTTCGTGTTTGGTTGTCATCGGGCTGATAATATTGATAACCATTTTGATAATGAAAAAACACAGCCGAGTTTGGTAGGCAAAAATCCATAAAGAAAAACAAAAA
>CANRLJ010000110.1 GCA_947631485.1 uncultured Clostridia bacterium
GACCCTTTGAAAGTGGTCATAACAAACTACACCGGCAGCGAGGAGTGTGAAATCGAAAACAATCCAAACGACGAAAACGCCGGCAAGCACAAATGTCTTTTCAGCCACGAAATATACATCGAAAAAGAGGATTTCAGCCTTAATCCCCCACCAAAATACAACCGACTTGTCGAGGGCGGAATTGTCCGCCTTAAAGGTGCTTACATCATAAAGTGCAATAAGGCCGTGTTAGACAAAAACGGCGAAATTGACCACTTGGAGTGCGAATATTTGCCAAACACAAAGAGCGGCTCAGACACCTCTGGCATAAAATGTAAAGGAACAATCCATTTTGTGTCTGCCGACAACTGTTTTAAAATCACTGTAAGAAACTTTAAAAACCTGATTAAAGAAGAATACAAATTTCCCGCAAAATCGCTTGCTGACGGCGTTAGGATTGAGGACATGTTAGAGCCAAACTCCATGACCGAAACCACCGCCCTTGCTGAAAACTTTTTAAAGGACGCAAAGCCTGAGGACAAATTTCAGTTTATGAGAAAAGGCTATTATTGCGTTGACAAAGACAGCACAAAAGACAATTTGATTTTCAACAGCACAATTTCCCTTAAAGATGGCTTTAAGGTTAAATAGGAGGATTTATATGAAAATTTTGGTTACCGGTGGAGCCGGCTACATTGGCAGCCACACAGTTGTGGAACTTCAAAATGCTGGGCATGACGTTGTGGTTGTGGACAATTTATGCAATTCAAGCGAAAAAGCCCTGAAAAGAGTGGAAGAAATCACAAAAAAACCTGTAAAATTCTATAAAAAAGACATTTTGGACACAAAATCGTTGGACAAAATCTTTAAAAAAGAAAAATTTGACTGCGTGATTCATTTTGCAGGATTAAAAGCAGTCGGCGAAAGCGTTGCACAGCCTTGGAGATATTACAACAACAATATTGCCGGAACTTTGTCCTTGCTGGATGTTATGACGAGGCACAATGTCAAAAATATGGTGTTCTCCTCCTCTGCAACGGTCTATGGAGACCCCGCCTTCGTGCCAATCACAGAGGACTGCCCGAAGGGTCAATGCACAAACCCTTATGGCTGGACAAAATCTATGCTGGAGCAAATTTTGACCGATATTCAAAAGGCTGACAAGGAGTGGAACATTGTTTTGCTCCGCTATTTCAATCCTATCGGTGCCCACCCAAGCGGGCTGATTGGAGAAAATCCAAACGGCGTGCCAAACAACTTGATGCCATATATAACACAAGTTGCTGTTGGAAAACGCGAAGAACTTGGCGTTTTTGGAAATGACTATAAGACGCATGACGGAACTGGCGTCAGAGACTATATTCATGTCGTTGACCTTGCAAGAGGTCATGTGTTGGCACTAAAAAAGATAAAGGACAAATCTGGGCTTTCCATCTACAATTTGGGCACAGGAAAAGGCTACAGCGTGCTTGATGTGGTTAAGAATTTTGAAAAGGCAAACAAAATCAAAATTCCATACTCCATAAAGCCAAGGCGTGCCGGAGACATTGACGAGTGCTATTCGAGTGCAAAAAAGGCGGAAAGAGAACTTGGTTGGCGTGCTGAATATGGCATTTTGGAAATGTGTCGAGACGCTTGGAACTTTCAAAAGAAAAATCCAAATGGCTATGATGACTGACGAAAGTCATAGCCTTTGAAAATTTATGCTTTTTTGTTGGACAAAATGATTTGTTTTGGGTAAAATAATATATATGTTATTGATTTCTTTGATTTGTGTGTTGGTTGCGTGTTGTTGTATGGCTGTGGTGGTTTGTTTTGTAAATGAAAACAAACTTTCTTATCTTATAAACAACATTGGCGTGGGGCTGCTGCTTTGCTCTGGGCTTGTGGTGGCAACTTATGTAAACACCTTCAGCGGCTACACAATCCTTTTGCTTGTAAGTGTGTGCCCACTGATAATGACCACCTTCAAAGGCAACTACTTTGCCGATGAAAACAAATCAAACTTTATGACAACCTATTTGCCAAGCCTGATTAAGTCCGCAGGATATCTGCTGTCCGCCGCGGCAATTTATGTGGCAATGTTGTATATTGGAAAAGAAACATTTTATGGGCTTTTGTTTGGCGTTGCATTTGCACTGTTTTTGACTTTTTTAAATGTAATTGTCAAAAAAAGATACAAAAAACCAGAAATAAAACAGTTTTTCATCAGTTTTGCGCTTGATTTTGTAAGATTTTTGAGTGTGGGAATAATTTTGGGTGCTGTTGTTTGCGCTCTGCTGTATTCGATGCAACTGTCAAACATATTGTTTGCTGTTGGCGGAGTTGTGCTGTGTGCGGACATTGTTTTAAACAACTTTGTGGAAAATCGATACACCCACCTGCCAAAGTATGTTGCAATGATTTTGATATTGTTGTCGATGTTGTTCATTTAAAACACACAAAAATTGTGTGTTTTTTTTGATAAACTCTTGACAAACGACATAAAATATAATAGAATATAAAGGCAATGACGCGAGGTAGAGCAGCTCGGAAGCTCGCCGGGCTCATAACCCGGAGGTCAGTGGTTCAAATCCACTCCTCGC
>CANRLJ010000111.1 GCA_947631485.1 uncultured Clostridia bacterium
ATCTCCAACGCCGCGCCCGCATCAACAATAAAACAGTTTGTGTCGTCGCCAACAACAAAGGTGTTGCTTTCAATAATTTGACTTACAACTCTGTCGGTCATAATGCCTCCAAACACCTTAATTATACCACAATAAACGGAAAAAAGAAAAGATTTTATAAAAGACAAACAAATAATTGACAAAAAACGGAAATTATAGTAAAATAAGCAGGTGCAACATAGGGGTGTAGTTCATCGGTAGAATGAGAGTCTCCAAAACTCCAGAGGAGGGTTCGATTCCTTCCACCCCTGCCAACGAAAACCTAAATCGAACCCGTTTAGGAGAAAAATATGATATATTTTGTAAGGCATGGATCTACGGATTGGAACGATAATAAAAATTCTGAAGGAATAAAATGCCCAAAGTGCCAAGGGAGAGTTGACATACCTTTAAATGAAGCCGGTATAAAACAAGCCAAAAAAACAAAGGACTTTCTAAAAGATATTAAGTTTAAAAGAATAATTTGCAGTCCACTCACGAGAGCAAGACAAACTTGTAATATAGTTTCAAACGGAACAGCGAAGATTGAAATTGACGATCGTTTGATTGAAAGAGATTTTGGAGAGTTCGAAGGTTTAACTCGTAGTGAATTCGACTTTAATGGTTTTTGGAATTCAAATAGCCAACAGAAATTTGAACGGGCAGAAACTATTAAAGATGTTGAAACACGTGTTTTTGAATTATTAGATGAATTAAAGAAAAATCTTAACGATAACATTCTGTTGGTCTCTCATGGTGGAGTTGGCTGTGTTTTAATGAGTTATTTTAAAGGAAAGCCAAAAGATGGCAATTATCTAACTTTTGAAATTCCAACAGGAAGTCCTTTGATATTGGACTTTAACAATGAAAATGATTTATAATGGGTTCGAATTAGTTTGTTCGTGCTGTGCCAAGAGAAAGAACTGCACTTATGGTGTGGTTTTTTATTTTATAAAAACCCATCACTTTCCGCTTGTTTTTTTCTCTTGCGCCGCCAAACGAAAACCGCACGATGTTGGCGGTTTTGCGGCGACTTCTGTCCCAAGTCTGTCTTTGCGGGTTTTATGAGATTTCTCTTGCATAACAACCTTTTCTATGATATACTTTCAATGAATTTACAAGAAATTAGGAGAAAACAATGGCGACTATTTTTTTGACAAGTGATATTGGTGCATCAAAAAAGATAAACGGAACTCGTATCCCCTGCCCAATGAACAACACCAACGGGTTGGTTGAGCAGATAAAGGGTTGTGTTAATAAATTTGAAAATTTTGTTTTTATTGTCAGCAATCCAGCAGGCGAAGCAAATGACATGTATGCAAATGTCACGTTTGAAAGTTTCAAAAAATCAGGGATAGGATTTAAAAATCTTATTGTTGTTGACAACAGAAACAAACAAGATATTGCAAAAATAATAAAATGTGCTGACTTTGTCTTCCTTTCTGGCGGGCATGTGCCAACTCAAAACAAATTTTTTGAAGAAATAAAATTGAAAGACATTTTGAAAACTTATGATGGCGTAATCATGGGACAGAGTGCTGGCTCAATGAATTTGGCAAAAAAGGTTTACAACTATCCTGAAACTTTGGACGAAATTGATGACCCCAAATTTTTGAAAGGTTTGGGATTGACCGACTTGACAATCGTGCCACATTTCAACACCGAAAAGGGAAATGAACAAGTTGATGACAGCATCAATTTGATGAGAGATTATTTGAAGAAAGACAGCAAAGTGGTTTCATTATACTGCATTACAAACTATTCGCACATCAAGATTCAAAATGGCAATCCAGAGTTTTACGGCGACATATATCTTATGCAAAACGGAAAGTTTAATCATCTAAACAGCAGCAGGCCAAAACAGTTCTAAGCATCACTCCAAATCGCAGCGGCGGATGATTGAGTTTTTCATGTTTTAAATTGCTTTTATTTGACAAAAATCACTTGAAGGTGGTAAAATTTTTTATATCTTAAATATAGGAGGTTTTTATGGATTTAGGATTAAAAGACAGAGTTGTCATTGTCACCGGAGCAGCATCCGGCATCGGCAAACAAATTGCTGTTGCTTATGCACAAGAAGGTGCTTGTCTTGCACTTGCAGACATAAATCTTGAAGGGCTTAAGAAACTGCAAAAAGAACTGAAAAATGCAAAGGTTTACATTGAAAAGGTTGATGTCACCGACCCAGAAAATTGCAAGACCTTTGTCAAAAATGTTGTTAAACAGTTCAAAAAAATTGATGTTTTGGTAAACAACGCAGGCACCGCCAAAATGGGAGATATGCAGACTTTTCCTGAGGCAACTTTCAGAGCCCATGCCGAAGTTATGATGTATGCCCCTGTTCGTCTTACAAATCTTTGCATACCATATTTCAAGAAAAATGGTTGGGGAAGTGTTGTCAACATTGCATCAATCTTTGGCAAACAACCAGGCGGACTTATCAGTTATGACACAATTAAAGCAGCTGACATCATGATTACAAAGGACTATTCAACCTATTGCGCACCATTTAATGTAAATGTAAA
>CANRLJ010000112.1 GCA_947631485.1 uncultured Clostridia bacterium
TACAAAGTAGGAGACATTGTTGCCGTTGAGGAAACAACAAAGGATTTTGGAAGAATTGCCGCACAAACTGCAAAACAAGTTGTTATGCAAAAACTTCGTGAAATGGAAAGACAAAACGCCATGAGCGAACTGTCTGAAAAGGAAGACGAACTTTTGACAACTGTTGTTAAGCGTGTTGATGGCGACACAGTGTATGTTCAGATTGCCGGCACAAACACCGAGGGTGTTATGATGAAAAATGACCAAATTCCTGGTGACAAATTTAATGTTGGCGACAGAGTTAAGGTTTATGTGAAGAAGATTAAGGACAGTTTCCGTGGCCCACAAATTCAGGTTTCAAGAAGCAATATCGGATTTGTAAGAAAATTGTTCGAACTTGAAATTCCAGAGGTTGCAAGCGGCGATGTTAAAATCAAAAACATTGCAAGAGACCCAGGAAACAGAGCAAAAGTTGCTGTTTTCACTGAAAAGCAAAACATCGACCCTGTTGGCGCATGCGTAGGAAACAGAGGAAGCAGAATAAACACCATCATAAACGAACTTAATGGCGAAAAGATTGACCTTGTTGAGTTTTCTGATGACCCTCTTGAATATATTGCAAGAGCATTGAGCCCAGCCAAAGTGCTTTCTGTCGAGACAAACGACAGTTTGAATATGTCTCAAGCGATTGTTCCTGATGACAAACTTTCGCTTGCCATTGGAAAGAGCGGACAAAATGTAAGGCTAGCAGCAAAACTTACAGGTTGGAAGATTGATGTGAAGCCAGAAAGTTTCTTGAAACAAAATTCGTCAAAAGAAACACAGGCAGACACCGAATATGAACTCACAGAACTTTCAGATGAAACCTCTTTTGATATGGATGATTTGGAAGAATTGGAGCCTATCGACAACGAATTTGACGGTGGCGACGAAAATTAAAGGAGTCTTATGCAAAAAGAAAAGATTAGGATGTGTATTGTTTGCCGAGGGCAAAGCGACAAAAAGACTCTTCTGAGGATTGTGAAAAACAAGGAAGGGCAGATTTTTGTTGACCAAACAGGAAAGGCAAATGGCAGAGGTGCATATGTGTGCAAGGATGCCGATTGCCTGGAAAAGTTGAAGAAGACCAAAGCATTAAATCGAGCCTTCAAGTGCAACATACCAGATTCTGTATATGAAGGGATAGGTGAGGCGATTGAAAAACATTAGAGGACTGATTTCCATCGCTCGTAAAGGTGGTTTTTGCATTATTGGGCAAGACAACCTAAGAGGTTATGACAAAAAATTATACATTTTAATTTTGGACAAAAAGGCAGGGCAAGCACTTGCCAAAAGCGCAAACTTCATGGCAAAACAAAGGGGTGCACAACTTTTGGAAGTGGAAGATTTGCAGGAAGTTTCTGGAATTGAAAACTGCAAAATACTTGGGATAAAAAACAAGGCTTTAGGCGAAGAAATCGCAAAGTTAATAAAAGGAGAATAATTTGGCACAACAACTTAACTCACTAAAAACCATAAACAACATACAAAGAGATGGTTCGCTTCAAAATTTATTGCTGTCAATCAAGCAGGCAAAAGTGCAGATTGATGATTTTTCAAAGGCGATAAACGAGCAAAAGGCAAAGATTCAAACTCAGAAAGCCAGAGAAGAAAGCAAAAAGATTGAAGAAGAAAAACAAAGACAACAAAACGAAGTCAAAGACACAGAGCAGGTTGCGGCAGTTGAGGAAAAACCTCAACAACAAAAGACCAACCAAATTTTCTCGCACGGAAACGACAGAACAAACAATTTCAGAAAATTTGACGGACAAAATGGTCAGAATCGATTTAACAACAACTTCAACAAAAACGGACGACCACAGTTCAACAACGGTCAGAGACCTTTTGGACAGAATCAAAATTTCAATGGAAACAGACCAAATCCAAATGGAAAGTTTGCAAATGGCAGGCCTGTGCAAAATGGTCAAAACAGACAGCAAAAGACCTTTGTTTCAACCAGGGCAAACAACTTTAAATCCTTTGCCACACCAACTGAGGACAGTTCTGTGCTTGCTCAACCAGAGAGAAACTTTGGAAACAAAAACAAGCAAAGAAGAAATGTTGACGAAACCAAAAAGGTTGCTTTAAACAGGAAAACCGGCTTCAAACAAAACAACATTTTGGTTATGGATGAAGATGGTTTTGAAGAAACAACAATGGGTTCAAGAAAACTCATCAAAAAGAAGAGAGAAGTGCAGACAGTTGTTGCTCCAAAGGTCACTCACGCTGTGTTGACATCCAGAGAAATCACTGTGAAAGACCTAAGCGAAAAGATTGGAAAACCTGTTGCCGAAATTGTCAAAAAACTTATGCTTCTTGGCATTATGGCAACGATAAACAGCACCATCGACTTTGACACTTGCGAATTGATTTGTGGCGAACTTGGTGTTACGGTTGAACTTAAACTTGATAAAACATATGAAGAGCAACTTATGGATGCATCATCCGAAAGTGATAAAGATGAAAACCTTGTCAAAAGACCACCAGTTGTCACTGTTATGGGGCACGTTGACCACGGCAA
>CANRLJ010000113.1 GCA_947631485.1 uncultured Clostridia bacterium
ATGTATCTTACATAAACTGTTGTGCTGCCCGAAGCATCTGCCGCATATTTGACAACTGGGTCGCCGCTTGAGGTTGCTCCATCGGTTATTGATGAGAATACAAATCCGGCAAACTCTTTCAAAAGCCCAAGTTGACTTAAGTAAGCACTTGTGATTGCAGAATCGGTCACACCCTTGGCCTCAACTGGAGGCTCTACATTTGTGTAAGACAGGTCGAAGTTTTGCAATGAGTAAACAACATAGAACACGGTGTCATTTCTTGCCTGAACATTTAAGTAAACAACA
This sequence comes from uncultured Clostridia bacterium, assembly GCA_947631485.1. GTDB lineage: Bacteria > Bacillota > Clostridia > Christensenellales > UBA1242 > Caccovivens. The sequence continues at coordinate 286 of CANRLJ010000113.1, forward strand.
ACATTGTTCTTCACTACAAACTCAAAATATTGTCTGCCTTGTTGGTCTGTTGTCAGTTCTGCCTCAGCGCCTGTGCTGTTTGCCAATGTTGCAGAAACAAAGTCATATCCGCCACGCAAGAAGTCAACATTTCCGTCTGCGTCAAAGTCTTTATACACTCTTATCACGCTGTTGTGGCTGACTGTAAATTGATTTGCAAAGTCAAGTTGTCTTTCCTCTCCGGCTGTGGCATCGGTGATGACAATCTTTGTTGTGTCAACGCCATTTCCGCGGTTGTCGCCATATCTGATGACAAATTGATAATCAATGTTTTCCCAAACTGCATAAAGGTCAAACACTGGGTCATCGTCAGCAAATATGCTGTTGTCATAAAGCGTAAAGGTGATTGAACCATTGCTGCTGCTGTATTGAACTGCCCCCGTTGCAGAAGCCGACCAGCCAACAAAGTTGAAACCTTCATAATAGAACAGGTTTTCACTTAATGTGACAGGCGCCAGATAAACTACGTCGCTTCCCATTTGTGTGTAGGTGTCGCGTCCGCTTGAAGTTCCGCCATTTCCGTTGTATCTTATTGTGTATGTTCTTGGGCTTGAGGAAACAGATATTTCAACATAACTTGCTGGCATAACAAAGGTGTAATCTGCGTCAAATTCTTCAATTCCTGCAACAATCTCATATTGAGGGTCGCCAACTTGATATCCGATGTCTGTTATTTCATATCCAAGTTTGATTGTTGCGCCATATCTTACATAATAGTTTCCATTGCCAAGGTCTTGCAAATATGGTGCATCACCTGTGTCTGTGCTTTGTGCATACAGACGCACGCCGTTTGCACTGTTCAGTCTGAGTGAGTAGTTTGTTCTGTTGAAGTAAACCTCAACAACCGCTGTTCCCTCAGCAACTATGCTTGCGCCAACAACTCTTACAAGTTTGTAGCCTGTTGGGTTTTCAATTTCAACAACCGACACAAAACTGTCTGTTGGTGCTGTTTCGGTGGTGTTTTGTCCGTCATCTTGTTCATAGTCTGTTCCGTCAAGGTTTTCATAGAAGTATTTGATTGTGTAGGTGCTTGTGCCCTGTTGCCACTTTGCATACACGGTCACATCGCTTGCGTGTATCCATGCCCCAAGTCCGTCCGTCAGTGAAGAAATTTGAAGCATGCCAGAGGCGTCAATATACATGTTTGTTCCGCTGGCATCAAACCAACCCATGAAGGTGTAGCCCTTTCTTCCTGCAACAACCTCAAGTGGTTGAGGGTATGTCTGACCATACTCAACCTCTATTGAGTATTCTTTTCCAACTTCAACATCTGCACCGTTAAAGGTCAAATCGCCTGTTCCAAGTCCGCGGTTAAAGTCAAACTTAATCTTATAGGTGTTTGGTGTGTAGTAAACAAACACATCTGGCATTTCTTCTTTGTCAAATGTTCCGGTGATTGCCTCTTGTTGTGGAGTGTATCCGGTGTGCTCTGGAGAGCGAACTGTGTATGTTTCTTGATACAATCCAGAAACAACTGCACTGGTGAAGGCTGCAAGTTTTGTTGCATCATCGTCACCCTCAACTCTCTTTGCAAGTTCGACATAGTAAACATTAAATTCTATTGTCTTTGCCTGCCATACAGCCACAAGTGTGACATTTCCATACATGTGATTTACTGTCACGCTCTGCTCTGCACCCTCGGCGTCAAACAATGAGATTGTTCCAACAAAAGTTGTGTTCCAATTTCCGTCATTTGCACCTGGAGCAATCCTCCAAGCAACCAATGTGTAGCCCACTCTTGTGAAGGTGCTGCTGCCAAGCAAATCAAAACTTTCTGTCACATTAAATTGCTTTGTCTGTGTTTGTGCAGCCTCACCATCGCCGTCTTTGTAGGTTATGGTGTAAGTCAGCAGTTGCCAGATGGCATGCAGAGTGATTGTCTCTTGGCTTGTCGTCAAGTTTCTGACTGTTATTGTCTTTCCTTCTTCATATTCCAAACCTTCTTGTGGAGCGTCTGCGGTGCTGTCTGTGTTCCAGCCAAGGAATTTGTAGCCATTTCTTACAAATGTGTTTCTTGGCAAGTTTACATCTTCGTCATATGTTGCCTTGATGCTTGGCAGATAGCCCGTTCCGCCATTTCCGCTGAAGGCAATGGTGTATTCGTTTGCTGCCCAAACGGCATACAGGTGTATTGTGTCAACACTTTGTATGTCCTCTGTGCTTCTGAGCAGTCTTTCGGCCGTGAACTCTGCCCCGGCAGAGATTGTTGCCTCTGCTTCTTCTGAAAGTGCCCAGCCAACAAAGTGATAGCCCAAAAGTTCGAATTCTGCAGTCTCTTGTGAAACAATTTCAAATATCTTTGTGTAAGAGTATGAAACTTGTGCGCCATCTTTTGTTTCATAATATGTTTGTTCGTCTTTGCCGTCATATTTATAGTTGCTGTGATAGATGACTTTGTATTCATTTTCTTCCCACTGAGCAACAAATCTGACTTGTTTGCCGTCAACTGCTGTGATGAGTCCTTGCAAAGGTGTGCCTGTTGTTGCTGTCACCAAAACGCCGTTGTCGTTTTCAAATTGCCAACTTACAAAGTGATGTCCTCTGTAATAGAAAGAGCAGTTAGGGGCAAAATATGACTCTGAATATTTCAATGTCTTATTTTCCATTTGTCCGGTGATTTCATCGCCGCCGTTCTTGTCGAACACAATGGTGAATTCTGCTTCATCCCATACAGAATACAAATCCAAGTTGTTTGGAATATTGTGTGTGTAAGTGTATGGCTCTGGACCTGACATGTCATCGTCTGGCTGTGTTGCATCAGGCTGTCTTGACCAGCCCATAAAGGCATATCCACGATATACAAATGAGTTTCTTCTCAAAGTGATTGTGTCAAGGAATCTGACCTGTTGCACTTCGGTGTCGTTTGTGCCAGTTCTGCCATGATATGTTATGGTGTAAACATGTGGGGTTGCAGTTGCATGAACGATAAACCTCTCCACGCCCGCAGTGAGTGTGTAGGTGTCCTCTTTGCCAGCATCTGCAGAATTTATAATCCAGCCGTTGAAGTCATAGCCTGCTGTGAGGGCATAACTAAATGTGGCAACACCCTCATACTTGATTGACATCTGTCCATTTTCTATGAACACTTTTGGCTGCAAATGAGTGCCGCCATAGTTTACATCAACAGTGACGCTTTCAATTCCCACTGTCTTGGTGACATCAACAAGAATTGATTGTCTGTCATAATACAGGTTCACAATGGTTGTGCCGCTTCCGTTTACGCATCCAGGAACTTTTTCACTGTCATTAGTAAATGTCAGATGAGAATAAGTAAATCCGACAAATCCCTCATCATCTGCTGTCTTTGGAGTGATTCCTTCTGTCGTCACGCCGATTGGTGCATCCGTAAGGGCAAACGAACTTTCTTCAACCCTCAAATCCTCTGGATATTCATCATCTGTGAAGCCCTCTCTCCAGTGTCTCAAAGTGATTTGAACAGGTTTTGCCTTTGCTGTGGCAACCACAACAACATCTCGATATGGCATGTCAAATTCGTGCACACTGGTGTATTGTTGTGTGTCAAGTGGGTCAGAATTTCCGACATCTCCACTCTTGTATCTTATCTCCAATCCGCCGGCGTTCCAAGTGCCACCAAAGTAGTAGCCTCTTTCAAATGTTATTGTAAGTTCTACATTTTCTTCATAATAAACGCTGTAGGTGAGAGTTCCGTCCTCGCCTTTTTCGGTTGGTGTCTTGTTGTTTGCGGTCAGGCTTTCAACCCCTCTTGAAAGTTGCAAGGTGAGGTCATAAGAATTTCTTGTGTATCTGACTGTGATGTTGTTTTCTGTGCTGTCTGCCAAAACTGTCAGGTTTTCTGGCAAAATGGCGTCATATGTGAAGCCGTTGGCTCTGCTGCTGACTTCTTCAATATATTCTCTTATGTCGGCAAATCCAACAACTCCTCCAACACTGAATTGCAAAACAACATTGTCATAGCCCTTCCTCGAACTGTATGTTGACATATCCTCAGAGATGTCTTGGAATTGGAAATGAATTGTCACATCACGCTCTTGTGCTTTCAACACAAACGAGAACTGCATGTCTTTGATGATGTTAAATGTGTATGTGATGCTGTCTGACTGGTCATCTGTGCCCTCGGCGTTGGTCGTCTTTTGATATCCCAAAATCTCAGATGATCCATCTTTCAGGCTGACAAAATCATAACCTTCCATTGTGTTTGCAGAAAGTGTGATTGGTTGATAGTATTTGTAAGTTGCACTTTGTGGATTCAAAGAATAATCATTAAGCCCAACATTTGGCCTTGTCACCTGAACAGTGTATGTCTGTCTGGTGTAGAAGAGTTTCAAAATCAGGCAGCCATCTTCTGGTGCTTTTGAAGGTGTGACAACGCCGTTTCTTGTTGTTTGACCATGTTCTGGGTCAACATGTGCAAGGTCAAGAACAAATCCTGTGTAAGAAACGGATTCATCAATTTCAACTCTGTCCTCTGTGAGAACATGTCTTTCTTGTTCTTCATCATACCACTCTATTATTCTTGTGTGTGCAACTATTGAGCCTTCAGGAACTTGGTCTTTGTATGCCCCCTCACCAACAAACTCAGTGTCAAGGACATATTCTCCGGTCAAAGTTTCAAGATGATACTCAACTTTATATGAACTTTCGCCTGGAGTCCAGCAAGCATAGATTGTGGCATTTGCGGTTTGTTCCACTTCGTCATATTCGTCTGTGCTGAGGTTGAAGACATAGGTCACACCCTCATATGTGTAGAGTCCAGGGGTGTTTAATTGTCTCAGATATTCTTGAAGGCCCTTGCCTTGCAAGTCATCGCTTGTGACTTGAATTTCACTGCTTGTGTTGTTGTCCAAAGTTGACCAG
>CANRLJ010000114.1 GCA_947631485.1 uncultured Clostridia bacterium
ACCCAATCAGCGCAGATAACAGAGCTGATGCTGATGGCAGAATTGGCTCAAAAACAACATACAATAATTTCGCAAAGTTGTTTGCCAAAATGTGGACAATTGGAGGAAATGGCCCATGGGGAAACAACCATCACGGATACTTGTCTTCAAAAGACAACTTAAACGAACTCCAAGTGTCAATTCCTGTTTCAAAACTTGGCACAAAGAATTTCTACATCAGGTATAAAGACAAATTTGGCTATCAAGGATTGTTCTATTTTGACATAAGCAGCACGGGGGTTGATCCTGTGTTTACAGACACAAGTCCACTGGAACTCACCGAAGGCGACACGATGGTGTTTGGTATGACATATCAAGAGGTTTCAATCGATGGAAGTTCGGACGAAAATGGAACTTGGATTAAATACAAGCCATTTGTGTATGACAAGGAAAGAAACTTCATACGCGTAGCAGGTAATTATCAAATGTTAGAAAATAAATATGTTGGCTCGCATGGTTTCTTGATTTATGGTTTAAGGATGACAGCCATCTTAAGCAATGGTGCAATGTCATATACAAAAACTGCACTTGCAAATGGAGAGGACGATGTAAGAACAACCTTCTATAAAGAAAGTGGTCCTATTCAAGACTCGAAGCCACAGGTTGTGTTTGCCACTAAAGAACAGGGCGTGGAAGACATTATTCACTTGATGATTTGGGGTGGCAAAACAATCAAATCTGAGGGTGGAGAAGATGTTGGACACGAGAAGGGTGTAGACATCGACCCAGGATGGAAGCGCAACAGTGCAACAGGGCCTCTTGATGGACTGACTCAGGAAGAACTTGATGGCGCGACCATAACCTTTGAATTCTTGTATAAAGATGTTGCAGATACAACAGATGAAAGCGGAAATACATCCAAGCCACAACTCCCTATCGAAGATCCTTGGGTTTATGAGTCATACTATTCTATTTATAAAGAGGACAAGCAATCACTTGATCCTTTCCACAGTCCACGATTGGTTCAGACACATATCAAAGGAAACACAGTAACGCCAGACTTTGGGGCATCTATGTATGGCAGCAGTTATAAACAAATTGCTTTTTCAGGACTGAGTGCTTATGGATACAGCATCAGGCTTGGCGGCGTTGACGTGAACAGTATAAATGTAAGTCCAGAAACCACCACAATTTCAAAATTCAACGGCATAACCGTAAAAAATGTTGAATTTAAGGTTGGCAATCAAACCATTGCCGAGGCAACAGAGAGCGGCAGTGATGCAACACTGCTTTCAACTGATGACGTATTCTTTATCTCGGGTGAAAATGGAAATTACACAACACAACAAGGAAAGACATTTAATAGAGACAAGACAAAGGTCTTCTCTTTGCCAAAAGGACTGGATGGAAAGTTGTATGGTGACAGCGACCAGTTCTCTGCAAAGATGTATGTGACGCTTGAAGTCAAAGAGGGCAGTGACGTAGAAGAACAGACGCTTGTAAGGGATGTTGTGATAAGAAAGGATGTGACAGATAAGCCATTTGCCTCAACAGATGTTTTGGACGGAAACAATTTATATGCAAGCGCAGGCGTAAAGGTCATAAATGACACATTGGAAATAACAATGCCGGCTCACTCAACCATAAATGTTGATGCTTACTTCACTAGAGAAAATGATTTTCCAGACAATTTTTATATGAGACCAACAACATATAGGAATGTTAGTTCAGAATTCCTCACAAATGACGCGGATTTTGCAACAACCAAATACATGCGAATAAGCGACAACAATTACACTGATTGGGTGACTATTAATAATGTGGGCAACCCTGTTGCAACAATAAGTGGGCCAAATATTTGGCTGATTGTTTATGATGTCACTATAGACGGGGAGGAAAAGGTAGGCGAAGATAACGTAAGCAATATATCAATAAAATACAATGGAAGAGACCTTGACTTTAAGTGGACAAGCGACTATGACTATGTGTATAGAACAACAGAAAAGTTCACATATGAATATTACAACGATTCGACCATTTTGAAAATTGACGACCCATCAGAAATGAACGATAATGCGTCTAGGGGCGGACACAAGACGGAAAGGCTGTATTATTTATATGGAAGAGCAGATAGTTCACACTTTAATGATGATCCAAAGAAAAATGGCTTGTATAGATATGAAAAGGACTTCAACATCTATCCACGATACAGCAGCGCAGAGTTTGATTCAAGAATTGTTGTTAAAGGTGGCACACAACCCGAATATGCAAAGATAGAAAATGACACAGATGAATATTATGTAATTCCATTTGAAAGTTGGGCAAAAGGATATGTTCTAAATCAATCTGGATATGGAAGACAGTCGCTCCCAGCCTCTACTACTGTATTAGGAACAGAGTGGGTGGATGGCGGCGGAAACATTTACACCTACCAGTGGCAAAAAAATACAAGCATATACAATTACCACTTTGAAATAAATCCACAAAAGTCTCGCGGTGGTGCTGCATATATTGATGAACTTGGCATGATAACCACAACTAAGGACTTTAACCCAGAGAGTGATGGTTTGGCGGTGGATGTTTATATCAACATTTCTGGGCCAGAGGGAACTTTTGAAGACCGTTTCGCAACAATGTCTCAACGTGATAAAGACAAACTATATCTTGGCACATGTGACATCTCCCTTGAAATTGCTGATTGGGAAAAGATAGATAAAAATTCACTGGAGAAGATAAACGTAGGACATTTATATCAGTTTGAACTCTATACGGGAACATTTATGCCGGGAACAAGTATAGTCACTATTCCTGTAAACCATACCATGACTTATTATAAAGGTGGTTTCCCTGGGGAGGTTAAGCCGCTTGACAACACATCCGCCGAAAGTTATGTCGGACTTGGATTAAAAGGCACATATGCCTTTGCAACTGGCGAAACCATTGACTTTGTGGAATTGTTTAAAGACCAAACTCTTGGAAGTGTCAAAACAAATAGGCATTATCACATGTATG
>CANRLJ010000115.1 GCA_947631485.1 uncultured Clostridia bacterium
CACCCACAGAAAGCCCATCCACAGTGTAATACAGTGTCAATGTGTCGCCTGTCACCTCATCCACATAAACGTCCTCTATTCTTTGCCCTACTTTGTCCAAAACTGTGACGCTGACTTGTGTGACGGTTTTTTCAACCTCTTTTTTGACGATTTCAAAGGTTGGGGTTTCAAAATCCAGGTCAAAGTCACTGTAAGAATAACTGTCAACCACAATTTCATATCTGCCAACATAATAGCATCCTCGTCCATTTGTTGAAACTTGGCCATCTTCCACAAGTTTAACACTGTAGGAAACATTTCTAAACGAGTTGTCAGAGAAGATTGCTGACAAATCAACTCCGCCATCCATGATGCTTTCACGCGTGATGATTGTGCTGAGGTTTGTTTGCGACACCTCTCCATATGTATATTGTGTCTTCGTTGTTGCCAAAGTCATTGTGGCCTTTCTTGGCTTTATTTCTCCGCTTGTGAAAACCTCTTTTGAGAACCTATAATTTAACGATCTTTCCTCGTCACCTGCAAAGTCAAGTGTCACTTCAAGGTCTTTGCCAACATGCACCCCTGCGGTGAAGGTGACCTCAATGTAGACATCTTCCTCTCCGGACAAGACTTCGCCCTGCAGAGTGAGTTTCATTTTGTCTGTTCCGTCATAATCTTTGACAAACTTGCCATCCCAACTTTCGGTTTCAATCAAAATCTTGTCGATGACAAACTGATATGCGTCAGTAATTTCAATGGACTCATAATATTTTGCAAACTCCTCACCCATTGTGACGCTGTAGGTGTATGTTCCGCTTTCAACAGCCTTTGCAAAATCACCAAGAGATGCATTGTGGAACATTTCGGTTATGTCGCCGATTTTTTCCTTTAAGATGTCCAAAATGACCTGGTCTTTGATTGTCGCACCCTGCACCTTATCATAGAAGGAAATGTCATAAGATTTAACAACTCCAACAGAATTTGAGATTTGCAGAGCAATTTTGCCTTCAACCGTTGCCGCGATGTTGAAGGTGTAGCCATCTTTGTTGTATTCGGCGTTGTAGGTGTCAGTGCTAAGCCCCTCAAAGTTCAGGGTTAAGCCACCGGTCTGTTCAATTTCAAAAGTTCCAAGCACAACCTTGTCCATGCCTTCCAAAACTTGTCCGTTTTCAACAAGTGTTTGTCCGCCCTTGGTGAGAGTGTAGTTTTTGTTGAATTGTGCACTTGCATACAGATACAAATTATATCTGCCAACATGTTCGTCAAGGCGGTCGGTCTCGCTTCTTGCCAATGTGACAGAGACAGCCTCTCTTGTTTGCTCAACATTTACATTTTCAACAAACTCTATTTTGCCAACATCCTGATTGAACGCCTTTGTGATTGAAAAGTCTTGCAACTCAACTTCAAGGGCAAGAATATGATATTCAAAAGTATAGTAAATTTCGCCATCTTCCTCTGAGACATTATATGTTTCTCTGTCCAGCCCCGAAATATCATAATAATTTTTGTCCAACAGCAAGCGTATGGTGTATGTTCCGGCATCAATCATTGATGTTGTTTCCTCACCCTCATATGTGATGCGGAAATATTCAGCACTATATCTAAATTGTGCCGTTTCAACATCTTCGCCATAAGCGTCGCCTTGATATACATTATAATTGACATCAACATACCACAAAGATGTTTGATTGTATGTGTTATACTCAGAACTTTCAGCACTTGGCACAATCGAAACAATTTTGTGACGATAGAACATCAAAGTGAACTCATAGTCCGCTGTCGCTTGGGTGTTGTCGCCAGGAACAAGATATCTTTCATACTCTGATTTTAAGGTTGAGTATAAATATAGTTTATATTTTCCGCTTTCATCAAAACTTCCTTGCTTTTCAAGTGAGAAGGTGTTTGTTTCTGAAATTGTGGTTTCTTCGTCGTCGCCAACTTTCACCCACTTGTATGAATAGTCAAACAATTGTTCGTTGAGGTTGGTTATGCTGAGAAGCGTGTCCACCTCCCAAGTTGATGTGAAACTGTAAACGCTGTTTGTGTAAACATATTCGTCGCCATAGAAGGCATAGTATTGGATGTTCAAATCAACTTTCCAATAGGCCTTCAGGCTTATGTTTCTGTAGAGCAGCGACAAATCTCTTCCATCGTAGAAGGTTGGTTTATAATAGCCAGTCTCGGTGTCAAACAAGTCCGCATATTCCACCTCAGCACCGGCATCAGACTCTTTATAAGTCAGTTTTTCCAGTGTAAACCCGTCAACTTGAGGCTTCAAGAGGCTGTCTTTTGTCGTTTCGCCCAACTTTATGTATGCAGAAAATTGTCCGTCCTCGTCCTCACCTGGAACATTTGTGTAAGTCACATACACAAGGTCAGAATAAAATGCGTAGAGCTTTATTTCATTTGCTTCCTCTTGTGCCAACTCGTCCTCTGATGGCATCGTCCAAGTGAAACTTGTTGGAATTTGCCACTCTTCAGTAACGCCACTGATTTCAGAGTCATAATTCCACTTATAGATTGCAATGTTTGAATTTAGGCTTGCGCGTGTGCCAAAAGTGATTTGTTCCACAGTTTGATTCAAATATATTTCAATTTGATTTCCTGCCAAAACTTCAATTTCGGCAATCAAAACGCCGCGTTCAGCCTCTGATGAGCCTGTCTGTTTGACAAACAGTTGCAGCCTTGTGTCCGAAACCTTGTTTTCTTCAAGTTTGTAAGGATATGGCAAAGCTCCATCAACCTTATGGCGTATTTCAGAAATATACAAAAGGTCATTTAATGTTTCAGGGGAAATTGAAAGTTCATCCAAAAGTTCTCTTGTTATCTTTTCATTTCTAACTTCCGACTGCTCAATTGTGTAATATCTTGCCTCAACCACAATGTGTGCAACGCCCTTAGTGTTTAGGATGGTGAACACAAAGTCCTCTGAAAGCACCAGTTTGCAGTTGTCGGTCATCTCTTCAAATCTAAACTCGTTTGCGCCCACAGTTATGTCCAAAAGCCTTACAATTGAAACATCGGTGAAATACAAATAGTTTGTGTCATACACAAAATTGAACTGGGTGTCTGTTTCTCTTGTTCCGATGTTGGATGTGTATGCCGTTGCAGCGGCAAAGATAAGGTTTTCAAAGTCAACCAAATAGAATTTCTTGTTGTATTCTCTTTGAAGAGCGTCTTTTGCAAGTTCTATCTTGTTTTTAATTTCAGGGTCTTTGTCCTCCACCGAAATGTCTCCGACCCAACCGATTTCTCTGCCATCGGTGTAATCCTCAGAATAATACAAATATGAAAGTTCGGAAGAATTTGAAACTGTCAATATATGTCTTATCAAATATAGGTTATTTGTAAGATTTACATAGTATCTATCTCCATCTGTCTCAAAGATGAAGTTTGAAAGTTGTGCAAGGTCGGCAGCCTGAACATACACTCTGATTGAATAAGAATATGTTGGCATGAAGCTTATTGTGCTTTCCACAAATTCAATCGATTTTATTGAAATGCCTTGGCTTGTTGCCAAATCGGACAGTTCCAAAACGCCATCTTCCGAGAAAAATGCAACTTGTTTGCTTTCCGCAAGATTTGGGTCGTAAAAATCAAAATATGTCAAATTTGCAAGAATATCTGAAACAAATTCTTCATTTTCTGCCCTAAATTTCTTATATTTTCCATAGGTCCAATCTTTATATGTCTTGTATTCTTGCCCGTCATTTGTGTTTGTCATCAAGAAATATTTGACAAGGATGTAGGCATAGATATCATCGTTTGATGCGGAGGCAATCAGTTCGTCATCCTCTTCGGCTGGCTTTTCTGCCTCGCTTTGTTTCATAAACTGAGCAATTTGCTCAAAGTTTGAAAATTCCTCAACATCTGTGCTTTGAAGATATGTCTCCAAAATCTTCTTTGCAAAAACAAACTTTGCCTGCTCCTCAACTCTTGAAATCTCAATTTCGGCTGGAGTGATGACCAGACTGAACCTAATTATCACTTGTGGAATAACATTTGTTGGGTTTAATGCGTTGTCGATGAAAGATATTATGAAGTTGAAGCTATAATCGCCAACATTTAATGCGGACAGTCTTGTTGGATTTGCCTGTTCAACCCCAGAGATTGCCCAGGACATTGTCACAAGGTTGTCGTCCTGCAAGCCAATCATGCTGCCGCTTGGTGCAGGAACAACAAGACCAGAAGTTGCATCTTCCTGCACATTTGAAGATGTAAAATAGTCAAACAAATTCACATCCTGCTGTTTTCCGGAAAAGACATATGTGCCCAAATCTGTGTCTGTAAGTTGTAATGCATATGGGCTGCTTCGGTCAAATGTCCACGAAACATAAAGTGTAAGCACCATTGCTCCGTTGTTTGAATTTGAAAAGTCAACGCCAAGGGTCTGCGTGCTCAGAGAGTCATCGGTGTCAACTTTCACAAACACATCACCGTTTCGATAGTAAACACCATCATAAACAAATTTGCTACGCGTAACCTCTTCGGTGGCAAGGGCTGCCATTTCATTTATAAGGTTTTCAAAGCCATTTACTTGTTCAAACACAACATCAAAGTCTTTATAATCGCTTGCCGCACCCGTCTGTTTTCTGTTGTACATGACTCTGACTTTGTAGGTGTTTGCCTCCCAAAGAGCAAACACGGTGATGCTTCTGTCATGCTGATAAATCCAAGTTTCATCGGCAAATTTGAAATACTCAACGCCGTCCAAAAGGACGATTTGGCTTTCATCGTCCTCAGAAGATGAAATCACACCATCGTCAAAGTTGAAGGTTGCCCCCTCCTTTGTGAAGAACAGAGTGTTGTTCAATGTCCATCCGGCAAAGGTGTAGCCAAATCTGCTTGCAGTTGGCACTCTGTTTAATGCAAATTCGGCATCATATGCAATGCTTATCACCGAAGTTCCGCCGTCAACATTTCCGCCGTTTGCGTTGAAAGAGATTGTGTAGGTTTCTGCCTGCCACAATTTGTATATATGAAATACCCAAGTGCCGTCTTCATTTTCTGCAACAAGGCTGTTCTCCAAATTAAATTCAAATCTTGCAAGGTCGCCATTTGTGACGCTTTCGCTCCATTTCCAGCCGTTTGCCTGATAGCCCTTTCTGTAAGCATACAGGTTTGAAATCACTGCGGCCTCATCTGGCTCATCCACATTTGTGACTGTGGTTGCTCTGAAATATACGGCGTTTCCGAAATAAACCGAGGTTGTGTAAACAAGGTCGGTCACGTCGGTGGTCATGTCAGAATCGGTGTAAACTTTTCCGACAATGCCATCGTTATACTCCTCCGTTGCACCAGAGTGGAAATACAATTTTGCAATCTTTTGTTTTACAATGATTTGGAAGCGATATTCCTCTGAATCCAAGCCTTGGTTTTCCAAAACTTTGTCAAAATCCTCAGCAAAATCTTTTTCATATGTATAAGGCGGCTCAGCATCCTCCTTCTGCCAAACAAGTTGTCTTCCGTTAATGATCACAACACGACCCGTGCGCTCAGAAACAAGTCTGACACCGACAAAATCATAGCCGTCTCTGTTTGTGCCTTCAAGTTCGAAACTCAGATTTGTGTCCTCGTCTGTGTCAATCTTTTTGTAGTTGTATAAACTGAGGTTTCCGATCATGCTGGCAACAAGGTCGTCGCCCTCATAATTTCCATCTGCACCAATGCCATTGCTGTTTTGGATTATGATTGTTCTGCTTATGTCAATGGTCATGCTTCTTATCTTATAAAGTGCTATGAGCGTTATCTCTTGTCTGTTTGGCGAAGCAACCTGAACAGAATATGTGGCGTCACTTAAGTAGTAATAACCCGAAATTGTGCCAGAAAGTGTGGCTTGTTGGGTGCCCTCCAACACCAATCTTGAGGTGCTTGTTCTTACATACCAACCATAGAAGACATACGCCCCGTTGTCATCTGTGACATCGTTTGTGTTGTCAATTTGCAGTGCAGAAAATGAAAATGTCGAAGTGTACAGCAAATTTGTTCTTGATTGCACGCCAACACTTGCTCCACCACCATCAAGGGATACATCTTTATTTCTGTCCTGCGTGGAACTCTGCGCCCCATCCAACAACTTGCTGTTTGCCTCTGCAACCGTCTCGATGTCTCTGAATCTTAATTCGTAGCCAACGTTTTCAATCAGGTTTCCAAGTTGTGAGTCATCTGTGTCATCTGCCGTCAAAAACTTTGTTGCATAGTTCAAAACATATCGTCTGTAATCCACCGATATGGTGACTTTGTAACTTCCTGCGGCAATGCTGCTGAAAGTTATGGTTATCGTTCCAGCAATTTCTCGGCTGTCAGTTCTCTCCGCCCAGGTTATTGTTGGGTCGAGATGCACTGATGGATCTTCCGAAGAGACAGTTTCAACTTTCACATCTGACCTTGACGCAAGATAATAGACATCGCTAAACTGAAGATATGCGCTAATTTTGTTGTTTGACGCAACGTCCAAAACGGTGAAAGCGTTGCCCTCCACCCTTGAAACTTGTGGCAAAGGCTCGTCAGGAGATTGGCTTTCGCCTTTTAACTCAACCACATATTCAAACAGCGCTGCATTGTATTGTGTGTTCAGCCAAATTCCATTATCTTGCCCGGCAAATTCAGTTATGGAAGAGTAAACAAACGCACCCTTGTTTACATTGGTGCTTCCCAAACCCTCCGTATCAGAAATCGAAGACAAGTCAACGATTTCTCCTGCAGGTGAATTGCTTTCTCTGTTCTTGTAACTTATTGATTCGGCTGTGGTGCGATAGATGAAAGCAAAATCATTCCCAGAAAGTGTGACGATTTGGCTGGCATCGTCAGCCTGAACTTCCACCCCAACCCTATTCATCTTTATTTCATTTGAGGATGTCGTTCTGATTGCGGCAACAAGGTATCTTGAAGTGGCATATGCATACCCCTCCTCCAACTGATATAGTGCCACATAGCAAGCCGCACCCTTTTGAACAACTGTGTATAAATAATAGAAAGTTTGTGGCTCGCCATCTGCAAACCCATATTCCACGCGAAGCAAAAGATAGTCGCCAACTTTTTCCAGTGCATTGATTTCATTGGTGGAAAGATCCAACTCATCCGACTGATATTCCTTTGATGAAAACATCATTATATTGCGTTCGAAGTCATAGGCAAAGTAAAAACCTTCATCTGTCAGCGATGTTGTGAAAATATTTTGGACATCTTCAGCTCTATTTACATTCTCTTTTATGTAGTCTATTGAAATTGTGTCACCAGTGTGTTGTCCCTTGTTTGTGCAAGGCGAAAAGCCTAAATATGTTTGGTCGGCAAGGCTGAGTTGAGAACTTAAAGTTTGTCTTTCAACAGAAATTTCAAAGTATTGGTCTCCAACAAGGTTCAAGACCCCTTTATCTCTGTTGAAAGACTGGTTTCCATCGTTTTCACAATAGCAATATTGTCCAAAGTTGGAGTCACGACCCTTATTGTCAAGTTGTGCTATGTCGCCAAGCGTGAAGCCTCCCCTTGCATTTATGGAAAGTTTCAACATGTTGTCAATCCTATCGCTGTATTGTGTTCCATATGTAAAGGTTATCGTCAATCTGCCGTCAGTCTCATAGTTGGAACCCGTATAATTCATTTCCTTTTGCCAAGAGTATGTATCGTTTACATTTTTATAGTTATAAGCGCCAAAAGAAACGGCACTTTCAATGTCGTCTCCAAAGACATCTGTCCAAGTGAATTGGTCAAAGCCCTCCCACTGTGAATTGCTTTGGGTGTTTACTGCCTTTCTAAACATCAAAGTGACAGTGTAGGTTGCCGCACCTTCGCCGACATCCGCGGTTGGAAGTCCCTTCCACTCAGCATACAAAACTTTGTGAAGATTTTGGTTTACAAAAGATATTCCTTCCTCCTCTTTGTTTAACAGTGCATTGAAGTTTTTTGAGACGAAGCCCCCGTAGATGTTTGAAACAACAAAGCCCTCTCGCAGTGCGGTTTTAGTGCCCTGGTTGTCATAATATGGAGTTGACCAAACCACATCAGTGTATTCGCTGAAAAATGCGTCATACACCAATTGATATTTCACATAAATATAGCCATCTTTCAGTTCATCAATGCCGCTTGCAAGCCCAAAAGTTGCATAATTTTGCTCGGAATATTCTTCTTTATTTTTGACAAACAGTTTTTTGGAATTGAGATAACTTGCTGCGCCATTTTCCTGGGCGTTGAAGTTTGCTTTTTCATAACTATTATATACGACATACATGTCTTGTGTGAACAAGGCCCCATCTTGCCCAGAAAGCCAAACTGCATACAGATTGGTGGTTGGCTCGTCCCAAGTGCCGTCCGCTTTTTCACCCCAAATCCATTTGCCGTCAGAAAATTTGACATCCACTTTATAGTCAGGGTCTTCTGTGACAACACCTGCCTGTTTGGAATAGCCAAGCAGTTTGTATCCGCGCCTTATCAAAACATCTTTCTCGCCAAAGCCTGTGGAAAGATAAGGAAGTGCGGTCTTTCCGAAGGTGTCGTCAATGCTTTGTGAAATCAGTTTACCACTTTCGTCAAGCATGATGTGATATGTGCCTTTATACAAGGACTTTTTTCCTTCGCCTCTGCCATAAAAATATCCGCCAAAGCCGTCAATGGTGACATCGTAACCGTCAAAAGTTCCTTCGCCGGAATTTTCACCCTTTATGTTTTTGACAGAAGTCTCTTTGTGTCCGACATCTGCAATTTCTGTTTCATTTTTGCAGTTTATAATATATGTATCTGCACCAGCATAGCCGACAAAAACTCCAACATATGCGTTTGATGTGTTTCTTGCAGGATTGAAATCGCAGTCTTTGATTGTCAAATTTTTAATCACCGCGCCATTTGTGTATGCAAACAGCCCAATTGAATTGTATTGATATTGGTAAGAACAACTGATTCCGCTTATTGTATAGCCGTTTCCATCAAAGACGCCGCTAAATGCAACTTTGTTCTTGTCATCAGAACTCCAACTGCCTATTGGATGCCATGTCTTGCCTGTTAAATCTATGTCATTTTGCAAAGCGAAGTATTTGTTTTCATAGTCCTTAATCTCGGTGGTAAGATACGCCAAATCCCCGGCAGTTTCAATCAGATATGGACTGTCGGCAGTTCCCTCGCCCCTCCATGCTTTGCCTTCTGAGTTTTCTGAAAGATCTTGGTCGTTGTTTGCCACGCCAAGTTGAAAGGCATTTTTCAAATAAGGAAGCCCACCATTTATGCCAACCTTCACGCCCCAAGTGGTTTCAAAATTCCACTTTTTGCTTGAGTCCCACATAGAACCAGCGCCCTCAGAAAGATAGAAGCCTTGCGTCTTTGCAAGTTGGGCTATGTCTGAGCAATTTTGCTTGCTGTATAAACTGTTTTCCTCTATTGTCACGCTTGTGGATTCCACCGTGTAGAGATAGTTTATTATGTCAGTTTCAAATATCTCGCTTTCGCTTTGGTTGGTAACCATATAAAGATTTCCGACAACAAAACTGTTTGTAAATGAAACAGACCCCGTGCCCCTTGGCAAAAGAGAAATATATCCAAAAAGTCCACCAAGTTTGGATGTTGAGGCAATCCTGATATCGCCGGCATAATAG
>CANRLJ010000116.1 GCA_947631485.1 uncultured Clostridia bacterium
GATTGAAATCGTCTTTCCGGTATTGTCAGTTCCATTTGCGTTGCTTAAAACCTGTCCACTGTTTGAAGAATATGCAATTCCTTCCTTTTTGGTGGATGGAATTAAGTTTTGAACACTGGCCTTAAAGTCTGCAGGAATTCCTTCGCCATTTTTGAGAGTGCTGTAACCATCGGCGGTTAACACCTCGCCCACAAGTCCGCCAATGATGTTTCCGCTTTTTGTGTTTGTCACATTTACAGCACCTTCGACGCAGTGTGCTGCGCCAACAAGAGTTCCGACAACGCCGCCAGAAACCTTGCCAGCCGTCAAATTTCCTTGCACAGAAACATTGCTGATAAATCCTATAAAGTCGTTTGCAAGAGTTCCTCTGGATTCGGTTGCGATGTTCACACCATTAAGAGCAAGATTTTCCACTGTGCCCTCAACTGTGCCAAACAAGGTCTTAGCAAGCCCAGAAATGGCTTTGCTGTTTCCATCAAGAATAAATCTGTTTGAAATCTTTCCAACATTTTTGCCAAAATAATCTCCAATGGATCCGGCACTTAAATCGTTTTGCAAGACGAATCTCAAATCATTTGCAGCAAAATCTGCACTTACACCTTGCTCAAACTTTCCTTCATTTGAAATGCCCATAAACCACATGTTTTCATCAGTTCTTTCTGCACCAGTGTGATATCTTCTTTGTGTGGCAGAATCCTCTGTCACAACTGTTTCATATTTCATGATGTCAGCATATGGAACTCGTGTGTATTCGTATTCCTTAACTTGTGATGGTATTTGTGGCTGTTCTTGTTGGCTGTCATCAACTTTCTCTTGACGAGTGTATGTTGTGACATTTTTCAGCCATCCAAAGCCATGCGTAGCGTAGCCATAGTTTGTGTATGGAGAGAAATACCACTTGTTGAGTGTAATCTGACCTGCTTGTGCCTGCAAAGAGTAAGCAGCCTTTTCGGTTGCTGTGTAGCCCAACGCCATTGTGGAAGCAGTTCTCTGCCCACTTACAGAATAACTTGCGTTTATCAAATTTGATGTCACTCTTGTCTGAGTGATTGAGGTGGCAGAAATTGGATTTGCCAATTCAACAGGTTTTTCAGAAACCAGGTCATTTATTTCTGCCTGTGTTGTCGTGTAGCAATCTCTGATGACCGAACTTGCATCAGTGTTTGCTGCCGCGCCCTCGCCCGTCTTTAATGTGGCTCTGTCGGCTGCAAAAGTGCTTATGCTGTTTGCAGCATATGAAAGAATATATCCTGACGAATAGGTGTTTAGGATTGTGTTGTTGTAGTCATTTAAGTTTGCAATGCCGGAAATCATGCCCTGAGAGGTTGGTGTTGCTGCATAGCCGCGATAGGTCATGTTTGCATTGAAATAACTTTCTGCAATCATGCCGCCGCGCATTTCACCGACCAGACCGGCAAGATTTGCGGTGTTAAGTCGTCCACCAACGGAGATTTCACCCTCAACTCCAAGAGCATACAAAATTGAATTGCCATAGGTTCTTCCAACAACGCCACCATATGTTGACCAGCGCACATCGCTTGTCCCCTCAGGAGCGTTTACATCAACCATAACATCCAAATCCAGCAAAATTCCGGAAATCACATTGAAAGACAAGTCTTGCTTGTTTTCTTTTTGATCCAATTTGTCTTGAATTCCCATAGAGTTTGCCAAAGCACCATAAATATGTTCGGTCGTTGTCCCCTCGATGGTCTCTTCTCGTTTGTCTGCTATGCTCATGGTGAATCCATTTCCAACAAATGCTGCATTTTTAAAGTTGTCAGCAATGACGACAGCACGGTCGTCACTTCCTTCTGCACTCGTCAAAGAATATGAAACTTCTTCTGTCAGCGCAATCCAGTGTATGCCATGCAGGTCTAAAATAAGCCCATTTCCAACATAGTATTCTTCAATGTTTTCATCATCCTCGGATGGTGCATAACTGAATATTCCGCTGTCATTTGTCCAAAGATATGGGTTAAGTTTGTGCCCAAGCCCAGCATTTGCCGTTCCGACTGCGTTCCTGAAGCGTGCAAGTATGTCCTCATTTTGATATACATCGTCTGCGTCTGCGGCAACTTGTTGCACTGCGGTGTAGCCGAGATAATCTGCTGTTGTTCCGTATGCCAAGTCAACATTTCCGCTCTCTTCTTGATATGTGAGGTTGACGCCAGACGAATATACATTGTCTTCGTATTCGCTCTCATCTGCAAGGTTCACAGCAGAACCATAGATTCCGTTTTCACTTGAATTTCCTGCGATTGCACCAACCTTGTATGAGACTGTTTCGCTTGTTGGCAGTTTGTCATTGAAGTTTGTCATCAAACTTGCGTTTGACGCAATGTTGACTTTCTGTCGTGATGAAAGTGCCCCAACAATTCCGCCAAAGTAATAACTCTTCAATGTGTAGTTTAAAATTCTTGAAGTTTTCTCGCCATCTTTGGTTTGTGACTCGCTAAATGGATAGTTTACAAAGACATCGCCATATGTGTAGTTGTCGATGAGTGCTGAATAGTCAGAAACAGGTGATGAAGGGGTTTGCGTGTTGCCATTAAACTCACCAACAACGCCTCCAACTGTGACATCTCCGCCCTTGATTGTCTGACCATAAATCTTAACTGCGCCGCCATATGCCAAGCGTGAAACTCTGACATTGTTTGTTGCAAGAGAATAATTTGTGCGTCCAACGTAGCCTATTGCGCCGCCAAATTTCAATATTCCAACCTCAGAAAGCAGATTTCCAAGCACTGAGATGTTTGAGGTTGCACCTTGATTGATTGCAATCTGGAATTCCGCATCCGAATCAACATCCACGGCTGAGTCAGCAACTGACCCAATCAAGCCGCCAGCGTATAACGTTGCTGGGTTGCCCGTAAGGTTTTGTTGTCTTACTGAAATGTTTAGGGTGTTTTCTGATGTCAGTCCAGAAACAAGTCCACCGTTGAATCTTCCAAAGAGTCCTCCGACAGAAATTGGATAAACGGCTCCTGCCTCAGGAATAGAAGTGCCCCCGCCTGCATTTGCTCCATTTTTAATCATCACATCTATTGTGCCGGAAATGTTGCAAACAGAAGACAAATTCACATTTCCGCCCTCAACAATTCCGATGTATCCACCGATGGTTATCTGTGCCACAGTGTTTTCTGTGTGATAGCCATCAACGACGTAAGAACTTAATCCTGAAGAATAGTCTTCAAGATGTTGGTCAAACAAAGATGTGTAGTCCTTGATTTCATAAGTGTCTTTTGCAACATCCTTGACAATTTTTGCAACGGTGAAGTTCATCGACAATCTTCTGATGGACAATCCACCCTTGTCGCTTCCAATCAGTCCGCCAATTTGAGCAATCTTTGTCTCTGCCGCAACAGACCCATCGCTGAATTTGTTTTCAACTTGATATATTGCACCATTTAGGGTTATGTCGCTTGCAGTTCCGTTCAGGATGCTTACAGCCGAATCAACCAAACCAAAGCCGCCGCCTGCATACAAATTGTCTATGTTTGCATTTTGTCTGATGGTCATCACGCCATCTTCTTCCTCCCCTGTGGACACAAGTGAAACATTGCTGAGTGCACTTGCATATCCGATATATCCGCCGATGTATGCCGTTTCAATTGTGCCCATCTTATAGTTTGCAGCACTGTCATCTTGGCTGCCCTTGGCAGTTGAAACAACATTGATGTTTATTCCGCTCATATTTTTTATGCCAACAGAAACTCCGCCGCCACCAGTTGCGCCGTTGTATCTGATAAGTCCGGCATAAAGGCCAATATACACTTCTTCCGTGCCTGTTCCCTTGTCTGCAACTTCAAATGTTATATCTGTTTCTGGGTTGTCGTTCAACACTGTCAGGGTGTCGATGCTTATTGAATTAAATGTTGAGCCCTTCCAAATGTAGCCCGTAAGCAGCCCCATATAAACAATGTCATCAGTGTTTGCTCTGTCAACAAACCCGTCTGGAGTCCTAAGTTTGATGCTGTGACCTCTTACCTCCAGCGTTGTGGCAATGAAAGATGTGTTTGTCACGAAGTTTGCAACAAGTCCTGCCGTCCAAGCATTTTCGTCTTGTGTGTTTGCATTTTCAACCGCAAGAATTTCGACATCAGCGTTGGTGACAATCTTGTTGTTTTGCAAAATGGAGTTTGAAATAGGCTCTTGGGCAAGATTATAATCAATCTTTCCTCCCTCTTGCTTGCTGCACATATAGAAGTTCACTCCGGTTACATATGCGCTTGAACTTAATGATCCAAAGAAAGGTGTGTCGATGATAAACCCAACCTTGTCACCCACAACACCACCTCTGGTGTCAGAGGTTGCCACAACACCAATCTTGGTGTCTGCTGTTTCTGTGAAGTCCTTATATGAAATCAGTGTTCCTGTGAAGTTTTGCAAGATGTTTGCGACAGGATTTTCACCATTTTTAAAGAAGTTTTTAACTTCGGATGACGACATTATTGCGCTTGTGCTTGTAAGGTCGATGTCCACGCACTTTTCACTTAGAGGGTCACTTGGGTTTATCAAACCTCTGACAACTATGGTCAAACTTGTTGATTCTTCACTTAGCTTTGTCAAAATTTCCATTGTGCTTTCAACTGTTGCATCCCAATACAACTCATCAATAATTTCAAACAGTTCGATGTATGGGAACAGTGTGTCTATGTCATGACGCCAAATGTCATCCGACCAAGAGTTTTTCAGGAAATAACTGTTAAATGTTGTGTAAGCGCTTTCCATTTTTTCAATTTGACCGATGTGCATTGCTGTTATCAAACTGTCATATTCATCATTGGTGTCCAAACTTCCTGGTCTGACAAAACCATATGCCTTGTCAATCTTAATTTGTGTTTGACCTCTGACTGTGACTTGAGAATAGCCACCAACAGTTCTTGAAAGCATGTCTGTGATTCCGCCGCCACCAGGCTCTCCTGCGTTGTAAGAACTTGAAGTCTTTGAAACAATATAGAAGGCTGTGTTAAATTTGTCTTTTATCTCTTCAAGATA
>CANRLJ010000117.1 GCA_947631485.1 uncultured Clostridia bacterium
CGACCAAAAACGCTCCACAATCTTGGCAGACATCATGCTCTATGACCCCATTTGCATCACGGGTGGCAGGGATATAATCAAAATGCTGTAGGTTCTCATGCACTTCATGTATATATAAAGTGTGCCCCGCATTTGCAGTGGAAGCGTGTGTTGAACTCTTGCCTATTTCTTGGTCAAGGAAGTGGAAAGGAAGTTCTATGTTGCTTTCCAAAACGCTTGGTGCGTGCAGTGTTGTCAGACTTTGACAACCTCTCAACAAATTTGCAACCTGTGCCGCTTCTTGGATATGAAAGCCTGAAATATTAAGTTCCGCCAAACTTTCACAATTTTCCAACATAGTGCCCAGATAGAGCAATCTTTGTGTGTTGAAATTTGACAAATTCAACTCTTCGAGTGAAGAACAGCCATTAAACATTGAAGTCGCAAAAAGCATATTTGTTGTGTCAAAATTTTCGAAGTTGATTTCCTGCAACGAGGAGCAGCCCGCAAAGAGAGATGAACAGTCACTTGGTGCAAGAATTTTGCCTGCATACACAAACGCAATTCTGTTTTCATCGTTTTGGTCTTGATAGACATGGATATATTTATTTGCACGGATATATGTGTCAACATATCCATTTGGAACACTCTTCACAAAATCAATGCGCGTCAGTTTTTTGTAATTCTTAATAATTGTTCGCCAATTGGTGGAAAAAACAAGTGGGTTTTGGCTTCCAAAATCGCTGGAGGAAACCGGATAATCTTCCTTATCAACTGGTGTTTCGTAATTTACATTTATGAAGGAAATGTTAAATTTTTTATCGGTCTTTGTCACAATTCTTACGACATGATTTTTCACTTGGAGATCTCTTTTTCTGAATACACATTTGTTGAAAAGGGTTCTGTCATCGAGGTTGATTTCTCCGATATTGCTGCTGTCTAAATAGACATCAGCAGTGCCATAGCCAGGTGCTGTATCCGCAAAAACATCAAAGCCCGAGCCCAAAAACTCAAACTGATAATATGCGGCTTGTGTTTGAGTTGACAACTTTCCGTTTGATTTGTTTTCGACAAAATTGTTTTTTTCTGTTTCAAAATTCTTTGGCTTTACGGTTTGCCCAAGTTCAACCTCTCTTCCCGCCGTCAACTCTCTTATAACCGTGTGTCCGCTGTTTTCTAATACAACAAGTTTGAAGAAACGGACTTCTTTTTCTTCAAAACTTAGTCTGTAGGTTTGACTTTCTGGATTCTCAACTGCCCCCTCAGACAAAAGTTCAAAGTCCGTCTCATCTGGAACATCGCCATTTTTACTGTCTTTGGCCCCATACAAGGCAACTTTATATATTTTGTCATTGACATTTCCTCGGCGAATAATGTCAAAATAGTTCACGGCAATGGTGTTTTTGCAATCTATAATAAATTCGTGTGGCAATTTTGGGGGATTTGTTCTCCATCGAGTGTGGAAATAGGTGTCTTTGTTTCCGTCTATAAGTGAAGTTTCTGTGTTTCCATCATCGGCTTGATAATCAGGAAACTTCAACACCTTCCATGCGTCTTTTTCTTCCACATAATCCACAGTTTCGTCTTTGATGCTGTCAAGAAACTTTGGCTGCCAACCCTTAAAGTTTTCCAACTCCTTAAGTTCGCTGTTTGAGACCTTTGTGTTTACTATATTTTCAGCAGGAATATCAACAACTTTGTCGGCTCCAGGAAGGACAACCCCAACATTTACAAAGCCCGCACCTCCGCGATTTACAAGGTGACAATCCACCTCCACGATGTCTCCCACCTCAAGAGTTGCTCTTGCAAAGTGATTGTTGTTGCTTTCACTATTGGCGGCATACGCACTCAGACCATTGGAATACAAAACTCCGCCGCTTCCATTTTCGATGTATTGTCCGTTCTTTTTGAAAAACGCAGTTATTCCGTCATCCCCATAAATGCCAAACTTGTGATATCCTGCCACTGTTGCTTTGAAACCAAATCTGATGTGGAAATATTCCTGCTCATTGTTTGTAAACCTTGCCTTGCCCGCAATTACGCTTTCTTCAGTGCGGAAAGGCTCTTTCTGTGTGTTCACAAGGTCTTTTATTGGAGTTTTGTCGTCCGGGTCAAGTTTAAATACTTCGATATATGCGCCATTATAGACAAGATGTAAGCCCACATTTAATGTCACAATTCTTCCGCCCTCAGTCGAAACCACAATGTCAAATTGGTCATTTTCGGTTATGTCTGCTGGAGGGGTGTAGATTGCCTTTTGTTCCTCTTCTTTATATTCGATTGTTCCATAAACTGGGTCAGCAACATCAACTATTTTAAATGGCTTATAACTTGCAAAACTTTTTGATGACAAATCAAAGATTGTGTTATATTTGCCATCCACATCATATTTCCTTGCCGTTTCATTGCCATCAATCCCGTTTGACCACTCGTAAGCAATAGGGTAGAAGGTTGGAAGGGAGTTAAGAAAATCCAACTGTTCTGCACTAAAGTCTGTGTGAGCATTGACATTTCCGTGATAATTGGCATTTATCCACTCCAAGATGTTTACATGGTCAACAAGGCCAATGCGATATATGAAATCTGCACGAGCATTTGTGCAATATGATGGATTGACCTTGTATGTGTAAAAGAAGTCAACAAACTTTTCTGGTCCAAAAGAGTGAATTAGCGTTGAATACATCGACAACTGTGCAAAATGTGCTTTGCCTGTGTTGTTGTAATCATGATAGTCATGCACCTGTGGCAGATCCATTGATGCCAAAACAGAAGTGAACGGATGGACATACTCGCCATGTTCCACGCCTATCACTCTTGGGTCCATGTTGCAGAGCATAGAATACATCAAAATAATGAGCGTATTGTTCCAAACCTCGCCTTCACACGGATTGGCACAGTTGCTGCCACACATCCCCCAATTCACGCCATAAGTTTTGGCTTGGATATGCCCAAGTTCGTGAAAAGTTCCCCAATTTCCTTTAGTGGTTAAGGTTTGATAGTTCATGCATGCCTCAAACCATCCAAATGGCTGGGCAGCAAAGGAAGAGTTTAACGCAACCGCTTCACCTGCTGGAACATGAATATCATACGCCATTGTGATGTTGTAGTTGTATTCTCTGCCGTTTAAGGAAGAGTTGATTGCAAACACAGAGTGCCAAAAATACGCAAGTTTTTCAATGTCATCACATTTTTTCATGTAGTCTGCAAGCCCAATAAGTTGTCCATTTTCAACATCAAGGGTTGCAATCAGCCCAGGAGCAACTCTGAGATATTTGTCAAACTCTTCCTTTGTAGTAACTCCCAAAATAAAGTGAGGTGTTTCAAGTGCACCTGTTATATTAAATGTCACAACAGAATTTGTTGGCTGCAAATAAAGTGGGCCGCCGTAGATGCTGCCAATTTCATAAGTTCCGTCTTGTGTAAATTCAAAAGATGAGCCCATGCAAGGCACTTTCTGGTTTTGCCACTGCCACTGTCCCTGAAGTTTAAAATCAAATTTTGTGTAATCTGGTTTAACGCCTTTCTGCTTTGCTCTTTCAGCTTCCTTGATAAGTTCTGTGTCCCAATATAAAAAGTACTTTTCTGTGCTGTTTAGCGTTTTGTAAAGTTGGTATTGTTCTGGGGAAAAGTATTTTTCGGCGTTAAATCCACTTGGAAAACCTCCATCATAACCAAGAGAATCCTGTTGGTGTGTTGTCAATTTGACAACTTCACCGTTTTTCATCCCGGAAATTGTGACGGTTGCAATTTCGCCAGGTGCGAGATATAAGCCAGTTGTGAGTGGAGAATTGTAAATTGGGTCAGATATTATTGTTTTGCTGACAGCCTTTGCACTTGAATCAATCTTTCCATAAATGTCATCAGCAGCAGGGTGCTTTTTCAAAAATTCCCCCAATTTGTGATTTGAGAGCATTGTGTTTATCTTTTTTCTGTA
>CANRLJ010000118.1 GCA_947631485.1 uncultured Clostridia bacterium
TTTCAAAGACCACGGCTGGTGCTGAAGAAGAGCCAGAAACCCTTCCTGCACAGACCGTTGAGGAAGAAAGCATTGTTTTGCCATCTGAGGAAGGCAAGGCGTTTATATATGATGTTTCTGTTAAGGCGATTGGGGATGGCTTCTATTTTGACGATGGCGTTGAGGCAACAGAGTCGGTTTATGTCGGCTTTATGCCATGGATTGAAAGCAGCGCACTCTCTTGGGATGGCGGAAAACTTTCTTGGACAAACATAGAGGACGCAGAATATCAGGTTAAGGTTAAGACAGAACTTGGCGTGGAACAAACTTTGGACGACAAGCAGGCAGAAAATGAAAAGGATTTGACGACATATTTTGAAAGTGCCGAGCCTGGTGAATATCAACTCAGCGTGCTTGTGTATGACACCGCAGAGGGAGACAATGCAAGATACACAAGAGAAAGCCAATCCATCACAATTAAAAAACTTCAAAAGCCACAAATCGAAAGAGACAATGGCTCTTTGAGAATTATATCTTATGAAGAAGTTGAAAACTATTCTTTAAGTTTGTATCAAAGTGGCAGGCTTTCAAAGACCATTTCGTTTGAAAATCTTGGCGAGGACATAGTCACAAACTTGTCAGAACATGACGACCTTGTTGGTGTTTATGATATTGTTTTGGAGGCAAACAGAACTGGGCTGTATTACAAGAACAAAACCGAGGACTTTGGAAAGATATATCTGTTTGGCAAGGTGACATTTGCAGGAATTGGACAAGAGGGCACAGAAACTTGGAAGGGAAATGTGTCTGTTCAAGACAATCAAGTGGCAGCCGACCTTGTCATCACCCAACAGGGTGGTTCGGAGCAAACTTTTGCAGGGCATTTTGGTGCGGGCGAAAAGAACAAAGATGTTTCTGTCACAATCTTGGATGCGAATGTGTATTCCTTTGCAGCATACCTGAAATCCGACGCAACAACGATTGGCGAGGACAGTGTGTATGTTTTAAATTCTGGTGTTTCAAACTCTTTGACAGTGACAAAACTTGCAAATTTTTCTCCTCTTGCCAGCGGGCAGACAATCAGCCACACGTACGATGAGGACGGAAACTCTGTTTTAACTTTCAACAAGGTCGAAAATGCCACAAAATATGAGGTTACGCTCAATGGCACACCTGTCACCAACTTTGTCAAAGAAGAGGATGAGTTTGTCAAACTTGTCTTTGACTGCCCAGTGCAAAGTTTGCAAGATGCAGAAGGGGCTTACAACTTTGTTGTCACAGCAAAAACTGACAATGACGAACTTGCAATAAATTCTGCTTCTCCAACAAAAACCCTGAACCTCATTAAGACCGTTGAGGGCGAAGCGAGAACGGAAAACAAAAACACAGTCTACACATGGAAACCTGTTGAAAACGCTGACGGCTATCGTTTGGAGATATACAAGATAGGTTTTGATGACTACACCCTTTTGCTGAAGGAACTCGATGTCTCTGACGCAGAAAAATACACAAAGATAGAAAAATTGTTGCCAGGCACACAGACATCCTTTGATTTTTCAACTTTGGACGACTATATCGGATTTTATTATCTGAGGGTTTATGCAACACTTGATGACGCTGAAGATTATGTGACAAAAGGAGAGTGTCTGCATGATAAGATTGCTGTCAGCACACAACTTCAATTTTCTCTTGCAAATGTAAACTTTGGAAAAGAGGAAGGAAGATATTTCCTGCAGGTTGACAAACTTGACCATGTGGCACAGTTTGAATTTCAGATTGACGGAATTTCGCAAGGCACTCTTCAAAATGAAAGCGATGCGTCCACAAACAAATTTTTGATGAAAGATGACTTTGCTGTGACAACAAGCCCAACTGTTTTGACTTTGAAAGCGGTTGCATCACAAGCAGAAAACTTGCTGTATGAAGACTCTGAAGAGGTTCAACTTTCCGTCAAAAAACTCAGAGATGCCAGATTTGACGCCACCGGCACTGGTGACATCTCCTTTGATGGAAACGGCGAGACAGTTTTTGTCAAGCCAAACGGAGATGTTGATGGGCTGACAGAATTCTTTGTCAGGGCAGGCGGCAGCAATGCACCGGTTGCAAAGCCAGAACAAACCGCACAGGTTTCGATTTCAAGAACGGCAGAATCAAAGACTATTTCTCTTGACATAACCTTCACCGGCTCAAGATTTGATGAAGCCTCGAAGTTGTATGCAAAGAGTGAGAGCGGCGAGGTGGTGCTTGAAAGCCAAACAGCCTTCACGCTTTCAAGAGCGGAGTCTCCTTCCGACCTTGAATATTATGATGGCAACATCAAATTTGTCGTAAACAACGCCGAAGACATATTGGGCGGACACTTTGTTTTGCTAATCAGGGGCGAAACTTTAAATGAGGGGCAAAGTTTGCAAATTGCCGTTGATTTTAAGACACAAATAACAATTCGCGTCAACAACGGCGCGCCTTTGGCCACCGAATCAAAGACCAGCGACTTCCTTACAGAAGGAGGAAACAGCAGGTCGATAA